>NZ_KV814391.1:0-374 GCF_001813925.1 Corynebacterium sp. HMSC072D12 | reverse complement strand
GGCTCTTCCGGTTTCGGGGTGCGTAGCGGGGTGAGGTAGAAAACGACGGGTTCAGCGGGTCACCACAACATGTAGGGGTCCCTGGTGTGAAGATGAAAGTTCCTACACAACCATCTAAACCCACCAGGGACCCGTACTGTGAAGCCTACTGGAAACCTCGTCGCCGACACTATCTGCCGTACCGCGGAAATCGGACTTGCCATCACCGGTGCCGCTGATGCCGGAGCGTTGACCATCATTGAGGCCACGCCAGTAGCCGTTATCGGCGTGTGCCCGGACTGCGGACAGCCAGGAAAGCTGCGCGACCACACCACCCGTCGACTCGTTGATCTTCCTGTCGTTGGATTCCCCACTAGGCTGCACGTAACAGTCCC
>NZ_KV814390.1:0-461 GCF_001813925.1 Corynebacterium sp. HMSC072D12 | reverse complement strand
CATGATGATTCCTGGCTGGTAGCCATCGGCTTCTTTTATCTCTTCGGTTAAATCTCGCGTCTTGTCATGTGGCATGGGCTCAGCCCGCCAGCCGAAGCCTTCAATAAAGGTCGGTGCGTTATCAATATCGCAGGCCTGGTAGGTGTGGAGTACTACGGTGGCTGGTGGCTTTATTTCACCGGAAAGCAGTTTGATGACTGCCTCAGCGACAGTGATGTCTTCCTTGGTTGCGGTCTGGTGGATGAAGGCATCGAGTTTCATGCCGGTGTCTTCTTCAACCTGCAGTTCCAACCACGCTGAGGTGCCGTTAGAGGAAAACCGGTAGGTATCTTTAGGGCGGGTATCCCGATAGGCAATGGAATCATCCAGTGTTTTACATATATCGCGGACTTTGCGCCTGATTTGGCTACGTGTAGGAAAGGCCTGATTCGGTTTAGAAGGGGTAAAGAAGTCAGCCAGGA
>NZ_KV814389.1:0-1323 GCF_001813925.1 Corynebacterium sp. HMSC072D12 | reverse complement strand
TGGGGTTGCCCCCAAATCGTGGACACGTAGTGGAGCTACCTAGTGGTTAGGCAGCTATTTCTTTTCTGCTGTTGATTGCGCCGGTGTGGTTCTCGAAGTCGACGGGGCTGACCATTCCGAGTGCAGAGTGCCGGCGCCGACGGTTGTAGACGACTTCAATCCAGTAGGCAACGGCCTTGCGTGCAGCATCACGGGTAGGCCATCGCTTACGGTCGTAGAATTCAGTCTTTAGCGTCGACCAGAACGACTCAGCCATCGCGTTATCGAAGCACACACCAGTACGCCCCACAGACTGAGCAATGCCCAGTCTGCTGCAGACCTCCCAGAGCTTCTCACTGGTAAATTGCGTTCCGCGGTCAGCGTGAAACACCAGCCCATCAGGAACATCACCGCGCAGTGTATGCGCCATCCGCAGGGCCCGTTCGACCAGGTGTGTGTCTTGCACGCTATCCATAGCCCAGCCCAGCACTCTGCGGGAATGACCGTCGCGGACCGCGCACAAGTACAACCAGCCTTCACCGGTGCGCAAGTAGGTAATATCTGACATCCACACTCGGTTGAGCTCACCAGTATCAAACATGCGCTTGACCAGGTCAGGAAGACTCGACTTACGCTTGGCTTGGATTGTAGTCACCGGGACAAAGGCACGCGGTGAAATCCCTTCAATGCCCATCATGCGCATCCGCTTCGCCACAGTCTTACGGTTAAGCGAAATGTGGTAGCGCTCGGCAAGCTCTGCGGTGATCCGCGGAGCACCATAAACCTCATCGGAGTCTTTCCAAATCTGATGAATCTTACGGTCAACATCATCGTAAAATGCTGCCCGATCATCCTTTCCGGATAGTCGTTTCTGCTGCACATGGGCCCATTTGTAGTATCCAGACCGAGATACTTTTAATAGTCGTGCCATGCGCTTGATGCTGTAGTTTGCCTTCTCCTGCTGCATTAGTTCGAACTTTTCTGCTCGCGTTGCTTCGCGGCGAAGAAGGCTGTCGCTTTTGACAAAAACTCGTTATCCATCTTGGCTTCCGCCAACTCACGGCGCAGACGAGCATTCTCAGCACGAAGATCAGCCTCACTCATCCCATCCGAGGCTCCTCGGCGTTCACGCTCGAGTTTGACCCACCGGCCTAAAAGCCCGGCGGAAACACCGATTTCCTTAGCCACATGGGCAATTGGGCGCTCTGACTCGATTACCAGGTTCGCGGCCTCACGCCGGTACTCCGGCGTGTACTTCTTGCGCTGTTGACTCACAATGAACATCCTCTCTTACGGACACAAGATCCGTACAAATAGGGTGTCCACTAAACGAGGGTAACCTCA
>NZ_KV814388.1:0-14101 GCF_001813925.1 Corynebacterium sp. HMSC072D12 | reverse complement strand
CCGCTACGCACCCCGAAACCGGAAGAGCCGCTTTGCGGAGGACCACCCAACCCCGATATCCAGACCACAACTGCCCGATCCGCCAAAGTTATGCGCCGTCATTGCAGATCCGAGAGGGATCTTCGTCATGTTGGGCAGTTGGCCTATCCGTTAAGACACTCTGCCGCCTGGGAGCACCAGTGCCAGGCTGCCACACGAGGTCTCCAGCCCTGAAGCGCTCCGCGCGTTGGCGGCCGCGCTGCCGTTCGATAGCTAGTCAGCGGTGCGTGCCACAACGAAATCCTTGAAGTGCTCCACCGGCGGGGCATCATCGCCCTCGCGCCACACCAAACCCAGCTCACGGTAGGCCTCCGGCTCTAAGGGAATGAGGTTGCGGGCTTTCAGGTACGGGTCATCAAGCGGCAGCAACGCTGATCCCAGTCCGGCGGCCACGAGGCCGGCCACGGTGGTCAGCTCCATCGACTCGAAGACCAGGCGGGGGCTAAAACCGGCTTCGCCTGCCAGGGAATCCAGAAGCATGCGCGTTCCATAACCCGGCAGCATGCCGATGAAGGGCTCGTCGCGAAAATCTTCCATGCGCACATTGCCTTTTCCTGCCGCCCAATGCCCTTCCGGGACCGCCAGCCCCAGTCGTTGCAGCTTGAGCTGGTGCCAACCCAGCGGGCCTGGGTTTATAGGTCGGGGACCAACCAGCGCTAAGTCGGACTCGCCGGCTGCTACTCTGTCCACCAACTCCCGGGCCGCCCCCTGGTGCAGGCGAATATCCACGTGCGGGTGTTGAGCGCGATAAGCCTTGAGTAGCTCCGGGACCATCCACGTGCCCAGGGAATGCATGAAATCGAGGCGCACGGTACCGTGCTCCGGATCCATAAGTCGGGACACGGCATCGCGCGCAGCGGCTTCCGACAAAAGCATCCGCCGCGCGTGTTCCACGAAGGCCCGGCCGCGGGCATTAAGCCGCAGGCGCCGGCCGCTGCGCTCAAACAGGCTGGCCCCCACTTCGGCTTCGATGCGCTGCACGCGGCGGGTCAGCGCGGATTGGGAGAGCCCGAGGGCGTCGGCAGCCGCGCCGACGAGGCCATGGTCGGCCACGGCGACGACGCCGCGCACATCCTCCAGATTCATGCACACCTCGCATGCTTTATGTAACTTTTAGACATTTTACACATAACCCGCGCTAGGCCATGCTTGGTGCATGACCAGAACGCGGCGCGCCACCATTGCCATGCTCTTCGTGGGCCTGGCAATTTTTTCTTGCCTCTACCCCACCCAAGCCATGCTGCCCACCTTGGTGGAGGACATGGGCATGTCCCCCACGGAAGCCGCCATGACCATCTCCGCGGCCACGGGTGCCCTGGCCATCTGCGTGATCCCCGTGTCCATCATCTCTGAGCGCATCGGACGCGGAAAACTGCTGCTTGTGTCCACCATCGCGGCCACGCTCATCGGCATGCTCGTTCCGCTGGCCCCCAACCCAGAAATCCTCATCGCCACCCGCGCGCTCCAGGGAGCCGTCATCGCCGGCGCACCTGCTACCGCCATGGCCTGGATTTCGGAGGAGCTAGAAAGTTCCTACGTTGCCCGTGCCATGGGTTTGTACATCGCCGGCACCACCATCGGCGGACTGACCGGCCGTCTCATCCCGACTGGGCTGCTCGAGCTCACGTCCTGGCGCTGGGCCCTGGCAGGCTCCAGCCTGGTCACACTCATCCTGGCCATCATCGCGGCGATCTTGCTGCCCTACCAACAGAATTTCACCCCGAAGGAGATCCACTTCCGCTCGGAGCTGCGCGCCATCTTCCGCCATGCCCGGGACACCCGCCTGATCCCCTTATTCATCGTGGCCTTCGTGGCGATGGGCACCTTCGTGTCCCTCTATAACTTCTTGGCTTTTAGGCTCATCGACCACTTCCACCTCTCGCCGGGCTTGGCTGGCTTGGTCTTCCTCTTCTACCTCACCGGAACCTGGTCCTCGGCGCGCGCTGGCCGGCTGGTTACCCAAGTGGGCCACGCCAACACGCTGCTGCTCTCCTGCGCGCTCTTTGCCGTGGGCATCGCACTGTGCATGGGTTCGCTGATCCCCACCCTGCTGGGCATCGTGTTATTTACCATCGGCTTTTTCGCCGCACACTCCACCGCGTCGGGCTGGGTCGGACACATTGCCACCCACGACCGCGCGGAGGCCTCCAGCCTCTATGTCTTCTTCTACTACCTGGGCAGTTCTATCCTGGGCGCGCTGGCCGGCGTGCTCTTTGACTCCCTGTCGTGGACCGGCTTCATTGCCGTCTACGCCGCCCTCGCAGCAGGTATCGCGGCGCTGAGTTGGGCGGTGAGAAAAACCGGATAAACTCGTGTTTTATGGATAAGTGGTCACCGCGTACATGGCACCGGAAGGCATCGCGCCCAGTCAGTCTGTGGATGATGGTCTTCCTCATCGCGGGCGCGACCCATACCTTTATTCCGAATTACCGCTGGGTCCTCATCCACCTCTTCACGCTCGGCATCCTCAGCAACAGCATCGTGGTGTGGTCCCAGCATCTCACCGAGAAGTTCGTGCAGATCAAAGTACCTCTTTCTGCCCGCCCGCGGCAGCTCGCACGCATTTATCTGCTGAACACAGGCGCTATCTTCACCCTCGTAGGTCAGACGCTCGTCGAAGCCTGGGAACGGCACTGGCTGCTTACGCTGGTGGGTGCCGCACTCGTTGCGACTGCCGTGGCTTGGCACGGCGCGGCCCTCTTTGCCTTATGGCGCCGCGCGGAATCCAAACGATTCCGCCCTGTCGTTGCTGGTTATGTGGCCTCCGCCTTCTTTCTTGCCGTGGGCGCCACCCTGGGCGCTTTCCTCGCGACGCATCCCTCCCATCCGCGCCTACTCATCGCCCACGTGGCTGCCAATATTGGCGGCTTCGTGGGCCTTGCGGCAGCCGGCTCACTGACCATCTTGTTCCCCTCCATCTGGCGCACCAAGGGAATCAATCCGCGCATGAGCTTAAGCTTCACCCTGCTGGGCCTAGGCGTCATCGCTACTGTGGTGGGCAGCATCTGGAATGTTCCGCAGGTAGGCCTCATCCTCTACTGCGTGGGCTGGGCGCTCAGCCTGCAGGGCTGGCTCGTCAACGTCCTCACCGTGGTGCGTAATCCGCGTGGACGCATTAGCTTCCCGGCACTTTCCGTGCTCTTTTCCTCTTTCTGGCTGCTCGGCGGTCTGATCTATTACACCACCCAGCACTTCTTCTCCAGCGAGCCAAAGATTCCTATGCTCGCGCTCGTCGTGGGCTTTGGCGCCCAACTGCTCATCGGCGTCATGGGCTATATGCTGCCGACCACTATGGGCGGCGGCCCCTCAGCGGTGCGGGCTGGCCTGCGCGAATACAACCGCTGGGGGCTCGGGCGCTCTGCGTTCGTCAACGGCGGGCTCGCCCTGTGGCTGGCCACCTCTAATTCCCTCATCATGGTTGCCGCCTCGCTGCTCTGCCTCGGCTCCATGGCCAGCTTCCCCATCCTCACCGCCCGCGCGGTCAAGGCCCAGAAAGCCGTGCTGCTCAAGAGGGCCGAGGGCCCAGCCCCGACGACCACCACAGACTGGGACCAGGCGTGGGTGGCCCTTGCAGTACTCATCATCCTCGGCGGACTCAGCCTCATCCTGTAGATCCCCAGACCTCGATCCCGCAACCTCCTGGTGAGCGGTGGGCGTCGGCAAGCGCTTGGCGACGCCCACCTGCAGGTTGCGGGTTTCAAGTCTGGGGCCTTGCACACAGGAAGGCAGAGAGAAGCTAGGGCTCGAGGGGGGACACTCCCGGCGCGCCATCGGTCATCCACTCGCGGACGGCGTGGGTAGCGCTCACATCGCCCGCGTTGTAGCGCAGAATCTGCGCCCGCGCGGCGGCATCCCCGGCAACGGCGGCGCGGCGAGCATTGACGGATTCCTCACCATCAAACTCTTCCGGCCATTCGAAACCCGCAACGGGGGCCACGGTCTTCAGGCCCAGCCCCGCAGTGCCAGCGAAACTGAGCTTGACGTGGGCGAACATATCCACCCATTCTTCCGAGGAGATGAACTCTTCCACCTCCTGGAGACTGGGCTTAGAAAAACGTTGGGCGGATCTGCGCATCCAATGGTTCTCACCATGGGCGGAGTAGCAGTAGGCTGCGAAGGTCTTTCCTGCCTCATGTGCCTCAGCGCGCACCCGCATGAGCCAGTCCCAGAACTCAGCGAAATTCTCCGCTTCCGCGCGGCCACCGAGCAGTTCCCACGTCACGAAGGAATGGTATTCACCGTCCAGTAGCGCACCCCACAGGTAGGCCCCCTGATCCAGGTAGGCCTCCATATCCACATCAACCTCGACATCCGCGCGGGGAACGCTGATCCGGTCACGGCGCAACAGTGGGACGCCTTCACGCCAGGCAGCGGCAAGGGCGGAAGGGGTGCCGAGGGAGGCATCAATAAGCCCTTGCACTGTCGTGATACCGCGCTCACGATAGGGCTTCGCGCGGTCGCCCGGCAGGAAGAGCGAGATGTCATCGCGGGCTTCCAGCTCCTCCCGGCACAAAGGCCAAAAGCGGCAGGAGGCGCACTCTTTAACGCGGCGTGGGCCCGCTGGTAGTGGCTGCGCCAACGCCTCATCGATGGCAAAACGCGAGGTATCCGTAACAAAAGCTTGGCTGCGATCCTGGCCAATCGCAGCGCCCCTGCCGGAATTCAGGCCTACTTCTTCCAAGCCCCGCGCGGCCAAGGCCAACCGGTAGCCATCGACGGCATGGTGCCGAATCTTGTACTTTGCCGGTAGCGGCTCACTCAACCCCAAACGATGGGTAGGCACAACCAGCGTACGCGAGCTCTCGTGCGGGCGGGCCACGCGGTGATCAGAAACGATGACAGGACTGTATTTATCCCCATCCCGCACTAGGAGCTCCACGCGCACCATCCACTCGGAAGTAGAAAACACAGCGTTCGTAATGTGCGTATAGCCGTGAACAAGTGCTTCCAGTGTGGCAAGCGCTCGCTCGAAATCATCCCCCTCCAGGTCAATCCGGCGGAAACGCCCCGGCCCCTTCTTGGGAAGGCGGTTGAGCGCAGCATCGATGGCGGCCGCGTGGCGCTCCGCGCGGGCTTGGCTCACCGCGGTGCGTGGGATCTCGGGATGCGCGCGGCGCTGCACTAAGCGATAACGGCAGCCCACAAGATCCGTGGCAACGAGCACATCCTTCACAGCAGGTGAGCTTAGTAGACCACCTTGCTAGAGTTGTAGCGAGACCCTAAAGATAGATTAATAAAAGGACGTTTCAATGGGCATTATGAAGAAAATCCGCAAGGCCCGCCGTGAGGCCCGCGCTGAGATCAAGGCCGCTAAGACCCGCGCAAAGGCAGAGGTCAAGGCTGCAGATAAGGCCAAGCACCGCCAGCAGAAGCTGCTAGCCAAGCAAGAAAAGGCACTTATTAAGTCTGAGGAAAAGGGCTTAAAGAAGCGCCGCCAACACGAGTACAAAATGGCCAAGAAAGAACTCGAACGCATCAAGCAGGGCCGTTTTAATAAGGACAATGTCAAGCGCTATGCCGGTGCCCTGCGCACCGCAGCACCGCTTCTTTTGCCCTTGATCTACCGCGGCATCACTGCCGCCCAGCGCGAGGTGGAAAAGAAGCGCGCGCAGAAAGCCGGTGTCAGCGCCGAACAGCTGGCGTCCTTCTCCGGCCACGGCGCGCCGCTCAAGGCCCGCACCGCGGGTATCCGCAACTCTCTCAAGGACGCGCAGCTTCCCGCTGGTTTCAAGCGCGACGTCAAGGAGCGCCTCAACGAGCTTGACTCCGCGATTGACAATGCCGAGTACATGACTGATCAGCAGCGTCAGCGCGCGCACCGCTCTATTTCCGGCGAGATTGACTCACTGAACGACGAAATCCAGGCCAAGCTGGGCGCTTAGCCTCTCAGCGCGCAGACGTCTACCCTTCAAGCCGCACTACCCTCCCCCAAGCGGGGAGGACACTCGTCGCGTATCCACATCGTTCAGCCGGAATGGAGATTCATGGCCCGCCGCGAAATCACTCAGTTTTTTGATGATATCGATAACAAGCCCCTCAGTGAGGAAGAACTGATCGTCATCCGCTTCAGCGTTGACGGTAAGGACTATCTTCTCGACGTATCCCAAGAAAACGCCGACAAATTCCACGCTGCGCTGGACCCCTTCATCAAGGCGGCCCGCCACCCCGTTAAAAAGGACACCCGCCGCTATAAGCCAGCCGATGTCCGCGCGTGGGCCGCCAAGCACGGCTACCAGGTAGCTGAGCGCGGCAAGATCCCCAACGAGGTGATTTTGGCGTACCGCAACGCCAACAATCTTTAAAGAACGCCCTGCTCGCGGGCAGCAGCCACGGCGGAGGTGCGGGAGCGCACGCCTAGTTTGTCGTAGATGTGAACTAGGTGAGACTTCACCGTCGCCTCCGAGAGCATCAGTTCCACACCGATCTCACGGTTGGAGGAACCCGCCGCCACCAGCTTCAATACTTCAAGCTCGCGCGGGGTAAGGGAGGTGCGCGGGGTACGCACGCGGGTCATCAGTTTATCGGCCACCACGGGCGAGAGTGCCGAATCTCCTTCGGCCGCCGAACGTACCGCCGCGAGCAACTCCACCGGTGGCGCATCCTTCAGCAGGTAGCCCACCGCTCCGGCCTCGATGGCTCCGAGGATATCCGCATCGGTGTCATAGTTGGTCACCACGAGCACCTTGGGGGGATTCTCCATGGAGTAGCGGATAGCAGCGGTTGCTTCCGCGCCGCCCATGACGCGCGTGCCTTCGATGCCCGCGCCGAAACGCAGATCCATGAGGAGGACGTCGATGCCACCCGCCTGTGCCGCGGAAACAGCGGCCTCGGCCGTAGCTACCTCGCCCACGACCTCGATATCCTCTGCTCCCTCGAGCACCGAGCGTAGACCTAGGCGTACGATCTCGTGGTCGTCGGCAAGCAAGACCCTAATCACGGGCTTCCTCCTCATTGGTACAGTGTGGACAATTTCCTAATCTACATCGTTATCTAAGGGCACACTAACTGAGACCGCCGTGCCGCTGCCTGGCGTGGATTCAATCACGACTTCTCCGCCGAGCTCCTCTGCGCGCCTGCGCATCGCCGATAGACCAATATGGCCCAAACCCGCCGGCTTATTCTCCACCGCCGCGACATCAAAGCCCTCTCCATTGTCCACGACGTCCACGCGCACCTCATCCGGCGCATAGGTCACGGTGACCCGCGCCTTGCTGGCGTGAGCGTGCTTGACGACGTTCCCCATCGCCCCCTGCGCAATCCGCAACAGTGCTGCTTCCACCTTCATGGGCAACTGCTGCGTATCGCCCTCAACGTCCACAGACACGTCGACCCCACCGGTTGCCGCGAAATTATCCGCCATCCGCGTCATGGCAGCTCCCAGGGAAGTTTCCGAGAGTGCCGCCGGCTGAAGTGCCGCAATCATGGCGCGCGCTTCATGGAGGTTATCCGCTGCGGTGCGCCGCGCGAGCTCAATGCGCTCTTGTGCTTTGGGAATATCCTCTTGGTCGAGGTCTCGGTCAGCGGCATGCAGCAGCATCTGGATGGAGGACAGGCCCTGCGCCAGGGTGTCGTGGATCTCGTGGGCGATGCGCTGGCGCTCAGCCGTCATGCCTGCCGTGCGCTCAGACTCTACAAGTTGCGAACGGGTCTTCACCAATTCCTGGTTCATACGGCTCAGCGCGCGGAAGGCGTAGGTAATCGCGATTGTCACCAAGGCCGATACCGCGGGGCCCATGATGCCGCCGAAGGACAACCCACCCGGTATCTGCACCAGCACGGTCATCACCGTGGCCGCGATAACGCAGATGATGCCGGGGATCATCTCCAGTACGTAGAGGTACACAAAGTACAGGGAAAACACCAGGTAGATGGCCGCGGGCGCCACCGCCATATCCGCTAGCCACAACACCGTGAGAATGACTATCCAGCCATAACGCGCGATGCGCGGCAGGGTCTCTAAGTAGGCGGAGCCCCCGAAGTACACCACGGCAAAGGACACCAAGAGCAAAAGGTTCAACACACCTTGCCACAGAGGAAGGCGTACCGTGGTAAAAATTGCCACCACCAGCAGCGTCGCTGTCAGGACGTGGATACCGTTGCGCAGGGCATCCGATTCAACCGAGCGCTGGTCTAGTGTGGACGTCATGCGCCACAGCCTACTTCCCTCGCTTACTGCCTGCCTGATCGGCATCGGCTTCACCGTCGCCGGATGCTCGGATGCAGCCGACCCCACCCCCAGCACCCCGGCCGCGAGCCCTGCGCCACGCACCGATGCGGGCGATGGCCTGCCTATCGACGCCACGGCGGAGGTCAGCGACTGGGAAGACTGCCCCTATCTGGATACCCAATGGGTGGCCGATACGAACGGGCAGAGGATGACCCGGTGGGGCATCGACAAGCGCTTTAGCACCCCCGCCTGCGTGTTCTGGTCCTACCCCGAGGACCCACAAGCCACCGTCCTCATCCGCCAGATGCCCAACGTGGAGGAAGCGCGCGCAGTCGTGGACTGGGCCGCCCCGGTAGAGGACACGGAACTCGCCGAATTCGATGGCTGGTCGGGTGGGCGCGGCGTCTTTGAGGACCACACGGTCTTTGCCGTGCAGAAGGACAACCGTGCCGTGGTGGTGTGGTCGAACCAGCTGCAAACGCTCAAGCCCCAGCTCATAGCGCAGGAAGCGATCAAGCGTTTAGGCCTATAAGGCCTAAACGGCGACTAAGGGCTAAACGGCGACGTCGTTATAGGGCATCTGCGCTGCTACCCAGGGAAACACAACCTCCATGAGCAGGAAGAAAACCCCTACGGCAAGGGCCAACGCCAGCAGGGCTTTTACCGCGGTGGGGCCGGGCAACAGGTTCCACAGTGCGCGATACATTAGTTCTCCTCCAAGACTGCGGGGCGGTCATTGTCATCTGAGCCGGGCGCTTTAGCCTCCCGGTCGGTCTCCATGGCGTGCACGATCATGCGCTCCGCATTTGAGAACTGCGGATGACACGTCGTGAGCGTAAGCAAGGATTCGCTCGGCTCAACGCCCTCCGCCCCAGGAACAGGCTGGAGCACGCTGACATCGCCCGGCAGCGTGATGTGGCGGCCCTGCACCGGCTGGTACTCCGCCTTGGCTTGCTGCTCCTGGCTGAAGCACTCCCCCGGGGAACCGTCGATAGGCAGCACGCGGTAGGTGATCCACTCCGTCGCAGTTTCGATGACGATGGCGTCGCAGGTGTGCAGGTTGCCCAAATCATTAAAGGGCGCGCCCTTGCCCACGCGGTGCCCGGCGACGGCAAAATTTCCCGGCTCACCGGGCATCTGTGTCTCCGTGTAGCGCCCTGGTCCGCGCAACAGATCATCCTCGTTGGTGCCTTCCAGAACCGCGAAAGCGAAATCCGATCCAAAGGCCGGTATGTAGAGGCGCGCAAAGGCCTCACCAAGTTTCGGGGCGTGGCCCCCTCCTCGCGGGTTGTGCCATTCTTCCTGCAGCGTCTCATTGGCTTGGTTCTGCATCTGGCCAGACTTGATGTTGGTCCAATAGGACTCATAGAAAGCGAAAAGCAGCAGCAGCACGCCGGCCGTCAGCATGAGCTCACCGATGACGGTACCTACGGTCGGTCGAGTGCGTGCAGTGGGGTGAGGCATACCAGCATCTTAGACTCCCTGTAACGTGTAAGTGCCCCACCACCCTGCAGGAAGAGGAGTAGGCGATGATCAGCATCTTCATGTACCCGGTCTCCGGAATCATGAAACTCTGGCACCTGCTATTTGCTTCTTTCCTGGACGGTTCGATGGCGTGGATCCTCACCATCGTCTTCCTGGTACTCACAGTCCGGGGAATCATCGCTCCGCTGAATTGGCTTTCCGTGAAGCAGGGCCGCATCGGCGCACTCATGCGCCCGGAGATGACCGAGCTCAACGAACGACTCAAGCAGGCCGATTCTGTCGATGATGCCGTCACTATCCTGACCAAGCAGCGCGATCTTAAGGAACGCTTCCAGCACAACCCCATGGTGGGTTGTTTCCCGGTTTTCCTCATCTTCCCAGCCTTCATCGGTCTCTACCAGGTGGTCCTTAGAGTCTCGGGCTCGGCGAATGAACCGGTGGGAATGCTCACGCTTGACGACGTCTCCTCCTTCCGCGCCTCCACCGTCTTCGGCGTCCCCCTCACCGACTTCGCCCGCGAGCATCACGACTTGATCCTGCCGATGCTCGTGGCGGCACTCGCGTTCACCTCGCTGAACACCCTTATCACGCTCTACCGCGGCTACCTCACCACTCTTTTCGATCAGAAGATTCCGCGCCGCTTGTTGTGGTTCATGGCGCTCACGGTCTTTCTCATTCCCTGGATGCTGTGGGCGGTAGCGTGGAACGGTCCCATCCCCGTGACCATCATTTTCTACTGGGGCTGCTCCTACCTCTTCACCTTGCTACAGACTTTGGCGTACGAATTCATCCTGCACAAGCGCTATCCCTTACCGGAAGCTGTCCACGAACAGCGGCGGGAGAGCATTCGACGCTGGCGGGCTAAGGAAAAGAAGAAAGAGAAGAAAGCCGCCAAACAGCGCCTCAAGGACAACCCTGCGTACAAGGAGGAGTTGGCTGCTGCCCGCAAACGCCACTCTGCGATTGTGGCGGAGGCACGCAAAATTCTTAAATCGAATAATCGGCCGGAGGCGCCGACAGAAGCTGAATAGCCAACTGCTTCGCGGTGACGAGCGGGGCGACGTCACGGGTCAGGCGGGCGCCGGCGAGACCACCATCAAGGAAGATAAGAATCTGGCTCGCCTGCTCCTCTGAGGGATAGCCATTCTTGGCGTTAAGGAGTGCCGTGATGGTGGAATGAATCCACGTTCGGTGCTCCACGCAGGCGGCCACGATGCCCCGCTCGGCGTCTGTCTCTGGGCGTGGGTATTCGCCAGCTGCGTTAAGGAAGTGCGAGCCGCGAAACTCCATGGCTGGCTGCTCTTCGATGGCCTTGTCGAAGAAAGCCAGGATCTTGTTCTCCGGGTCAGTGGCATCTTCGGTGCGCTTTTGCCAATCTGCGCGGTATTCCTCATCGAGGGCCTCGACATAGGCGATAACGAGGGCATCCTTGGAGCCGAAAAGAGAATAGAGCGAAGCCTTTGCCACATCTGCCTCGCGCAAGATGCGGTCAATTCCGATGACGCGGATACCTTCGGTGGTAAAGAGCCGCGTGGCGGATTCGAGTAGTCGGCTACGCGGGCTCGGGCGATTACGGCGCGACTTCTTTTCGGCCATTTCTTCTCCTCACATGACAAAACCGGTTCATCTATACAATATAGACAAACCGGTATGTATGCGAATTATTATTTCTTGCGGCCCGTAATGGCCCCCACGATCCACAGCAGGATGCAAGCACCGACGGTCGCAGTAATAATCATCAGGAACCAGCTATCGCCGACATCCTTATTAAACAGCGCCAGCAAACCGCCACCAATGAGGCCGCCGATAACACCAACGATGAGGTTGGTGAACAGCCCCTGGTCACGCTTCATAATCTTCTCTGCGAGCCAACCCGCAATGATGCCAACAACAATCGATCCAAAGAAACCGAGACCAAGTCCCATGTCACTCACTCCTTCTCTCAACAGTAAATAGCTTTTATTTACGCACTTCCCACCGTACGCGTTAAAACATCAAAACGACCCGGGCCCACCATTTATCCAATAAATGGGCCCGAATCGTTATAGCGGAGTTATGCGAAGGTTACTCGGAGTCCGGACGTACCACCATCATCGGGCAGGGAGCGGACTGCAGCAACGCGCGGGAGGTAGAACCAAGCAGCATACCCTTGAAGCCACCTCGACCGTGGGAACCCACGACGAGCAGCTGAGCGCCCTCGGAAGCTTCCGTCAGCGCACGGACAGGACGGTCACGAGCGATAACCTTCTTCACCTGTACATCCGGGTACTTCTCTTGGAACTCTGCAAGGCGCTCGGTCAGCAGTTCTGCCTGCTCCTTCTCCACCTCAGCCCACTCCGCCTGGGCTGCCGAGAGGCCAGCCAGGGAAGCTTGAACCTGCATATCCATCCACGTGTGAACAGCAATCAGCTCTGCGCCACGGGCATCCGCTTCCTTGAAGGCGTAATCAGTTGCCTTCTGGGAGACCTCGGAGCCATCGACACCGATGACGACAGGACCGTACTTGGTGGACTCAGTGACGTGGTTATCCTCACGGACTACGACCACCGGGCAGGAGGCATGGGAGACCACGGAGGCAGAAACCGAACCCATGACCATTCCGGAAAGACCGCCCATGCCGCGGGAGCCCATCACAATCATGGTGACGTCCTTAGACATCTCCAACAGCATATCGATCGGGGAACCTTCAGCCACGGTGTGGCCAATCTTCAGATCCGGGGCAACCTTGTGGGCCTCGGCGCGGGCCTCCTCAATCTTTTGCAAGGTTTCCGCCTGGAGGTCATCGAAAAGCTCCTTCGGCGGGACCATGCCTTCGGCGTAGAGGAACTGCGGCATCGTATAACTCGATGCGATACGCAGTGGGATACCCCGCTTCACCGCAGTGTTGGCAGCCCAGCGGACGGCGTTCTTCGACGCTTCCGAACCATCGACGGCTACGACGACAATGTCTTCCTTTGCCATGACCTTTCCTTTCGAAGTGCTTACACTTCCAGTCTAATACCTATTATTAGACCTGTGGGGTGGTCGCAGCATCTGCGTTGGCAGGGAAGAGAATGTTGTAGGCGGCCACGACAATGTCACGAATGACGGCACCGATACCATTAGAGAAGAAATCGATGACGGGTGCGAGAATAGAGTTGAAATCCATGGGACAAAGAATATCGCAAAAAAGGCGTGGCGCAACACCACTTCCTATCCGCGATGGACTAAACCCCACTCACGCTCGCGTATCCGACGGGCCAATCACTGCGTGGGACTTCGTACACAACCTCATCACCACGCAGCGCCACCGGCACCCCGAAGACAACGAGGCCGCGCTACAGGCACGCTTCGATGCCAACGAAGTTGTACGCCAAGACGCTTCACCCCTACGCCCCGACAGCATCCTGGCTTCCAACGCCGTGGTGTACTTCTACCGCATGCCGGCACCAGAAACGCCCGTCCCATACGAAATACCGATTCTCTTTGAAGACGAACGCCTTTTGGTCGTCGACAAACCACCCTTCATGGCCACCATGCCCCGCGCCCGCCACATCACGGAGACTGCCACCGTGCGCCTGCGTCGGAAAACCGGAAACAACGAGTTATCCCCCGCGCACCGCCTCGACCGTCTCACTTCCGGCATCCTCGTCTTTACCAAGGACCGCTCCATACGGGGCGCCTACCAAACGCTGTTTGCCGAGCGCCGCGTCACCAAGACCTACGCAGCCATCGCGCCGCTTGCCGACGTCTCCCCCGGCACCGTCTGGCGCTCCCGCATGGAGAAGACCCCGGGGGAACTACAAGGACGCATCGTCGAAGGTGAAGTCAACGCCATCACCGAAGTCGCCGGCGTGGAGCCAGTAGATAAGGCCCCGTACGAAGCTATCCACGGAGCACTACCTGAGCTAGCGAAGTACACACTCAAACCACAGACCGGGAAGACTCATCAATTACGGCTCCATATGCTCCAAGCCGGAGCACCCATTATTGGCGACCCCATATACCCGGTCATTTACCCTGCCGAGGCCGAAGACATGCGGATACCAATGCATTTGACGGCAACGCACATTTCATTTGTTGACCCCTTAACTGGTGCCGACCGTGAATTCTCATCACAATTACCATTACAGACCTATCATCTATTAAATCCATAAATAGATAAACGAAAATAACATCGCCTCTGAACAGTGGCTATGGCCTGAACCCTGGAAAGCAGTTTGGTGCTTGATGTTCTCAACTTCGGGGTTGTGGGGTTGTGTCTTAGATGGCAGGGTAAGCGTTGTTGTTGAGGACGGCTCGGCCGCTTTCGGCGGGGTTTTGGTGGAAGAGCCCGGGCCTGTGCTTGGCTACTTGGGCTTGGTTGTTGCGTGTTTTATAAGTGCAGACGTGGAAGTACATACCTGCAGCGTGACTGATCAGCAGGCCCGG
>NZ_KV814387.1:0-1859 GCF_001813925.1 Corynebacterium sp. HMSC072D12 | reverse complement strand
GAAAAACACTCACATGCTTAAAGACACCAACTGGTGCCACAAATAAAGCTCCTTAGAAAGGAGGTGATCCACCCGCACCTTCCGGTACGGGTACCTTGTTACGACTTCGTCCCAATCGCCGATCCCACCTTCGACAGCTCCCTAACAAGTTTAGGCCACTGGCTTCGGGTGTTACCAACTTTCATGACGTGACGGGCGGTGTGTACAAGGCCCGGGAACGTATTCACCGCAGCATTGCTGATCTGCGATTACTAGCGACTCCGACTTCATGGGGTCGAGTTGCAGACCCCAATCCGAACTAAGGCCGGCTTTCAGCGATTCGCTCCACCTCACAGTGTCGCTGCGCGTTGTACCGACCATTGTAGCATGTGTGAAGCCCTGGACATAAGGGGCATGATGATTTGACGTCATCCCCACCTTCCTCCGAGTTAACCCCGGCAGTCTCTCATGAGTCCCCAACCAAATGCTGGCAACATAAGACAAGGGTTGCGCTCGTTGCGGGACTTAACCCAACATCTCACGACACGAGCTGACGACAACCATGCACCACCTGTACACCAACCACAAGGGACACTACATCTCTGCAGCAATCTGGTGTATGTCAAGCCCAGGTAAGGTTCTTCGCGTTGCATCGAATTAATCCACATGCTCCGCCGCTTGTGCGGGCCCCCGTCAATTCCTTTGAGTTTTAGCCTTGCGGCCGTACTCCCCAGGCGGGGCGCTTAATGCGTTAGCTACGGCACAGAAGACGTGGAAGCCCCCTACACCTAGCGCCCACCGTTTACGGCATGGACTACCAGGGTATCTAATCCTGTTTGCTACCCATGCTTTCGCTCCTCAGCGTCAGTAACTGCCCAGAGACCTGCCTTCGCCATCGGTGTTCCTCCTGATATCTGCGCATTTCACCGCTACACCAGGAATTCCAGTCTCCCCTACAGCACTCAAGTTATGCCCGTATCGCCTGCACGCCCGAAGTTAAGCCCCGGAATTTCACAGACGACGCGACAAACCACCTACGAGCTCTTTACGCCCAGTAATTCCGGACAACGCTCGCACCCTACGTATTACCGCGGCTGCTGGCACGTAGTTAGCCGGTGCTTCTTATACAGGTACCGTCACTTACGCTTCGTCCCTGTCGAAAGGAGTTTACAACCCGAAGGCCGTCATCCCCCACGCGGCGTCGCTGCATCAGGCTTCCGCCCATTGTGCAATATTCCCCACTGCTGCCTCCCGTAGGAGTCTGGGCCGTATCTCAGTCCCAATGTGGCCGTACACCCTCTCAGGCCGGCTACCCGTCGACGCCTTGGTAGGCCATTACCCCACCAACAAGCTGATAGGCCGCGAGCTCATCTTGCACCGAAAAAACTTTCCAACCACCACACTAAAGGCAGTTCATATCCGGTATTAGACCCAGTTTCCCAAGCTTATCCCAGAGTGCAAGGCAGATCACCCACGTGTTACTCACCCGTTCGCCACTCGAGTACCAGTGCAAGCACTGGCCTTTCCGTTCGACTTGCATGTGTTAAGCACGCCGCCAGCGTTCGTCCTGAGCCAGGATCAAACTCTCCACAAAAAAGGCCGTGAAAAGCCCAAACCTAGACAAACAGACAAACCAAACCGTGCACCGCACGGACTGGCTATCCAAAAATTACATAAAGAAAAAATCCTTCAACCAACCCCCAACCCGACGGGGATATACAAGGAGGCTGGCCCAGTCAGAAGATTTTAAACAATACGCCCAAACAACTTATGTTATTTACAATGACGCCGCTAAAAGGAAAAGCGCCATCCGGCATACACCAACCGTGCCACACATACGGCACAACACGGCCAAAACAAATAAAATCAACCAACAAAAA
>NZ_KV814386.1:10465-119086 GCF_001813925.1 Corynebacterium sp. HMSC072D12 | reverse complement strand
CATGAGCACAGAGACTAAAACAGCACTAGCCACCCCGCAACCGGAGGAACATAATTCCTGCTTAGAAGGGGGCGGGAAGAAAGTGTCTCACAGGTGGGGTTAATGCCGACCAAGGGGAAGAAAAGCGCACGCGAGAACTAGCCGACGCAGGAGCCGGTTGGGATGGCGTCGACAAGCTGCGTGACGTCACCCACGTGGCCGCGCACCTCGTCCGCGGTGAGCGCATAGCCCGTATCGGAATCCTCCACAGAAGCACCAAACACCACGCCGAGCACCTGGCCCTCCGGGTTGATCATCGGGCCGCCGGAATTGCCCTGCCGGATGCTGCCGCGCACCGTGTAGGCATCGCGCTCCACGCGGCCCGTGGAGTAGATATCCGGCCCAGCGATGGTAAGGCGGTCGCGCACGCGCGCCGGTTCTGCAGTAAAGGGACCCGACTGCGGGAAGCCCAAGACGATGGCATCGTCCCCCGTCACAGCCGCGTGCTCCGCCCACGGCAACGGCTCTAGGTCCAAGCCCGGGCTATGCAACACCGCAATGTCCACATCCGAGTTGTAGTAGACCACATCCGCTTCCTTGAGCCCGAGCACGGTATCAAGACGCACCTTATCCGTACCCGCCACAACATGGGCGTTCGTAATGACGTAGTCCGGTTCCGTAACGAAGCCCGAGCCCATCAGGCGGCGCGAGCACGCCTCGGCATCACCCAGCACGTGGATAACGGATGGCCGCACGCGTTCCGCGAGCTCAGGATCCCCAATATGTATCGCGGGCGCATCCACCTCAACGCCCGAGCCGGAACGCTCCCAGGGCGAGACCAACGGCGGCAGCCCGGACTCGTTGAGGAGCGCAGCCAAGCCATTCGGCAACGCCGCCAGGCGCGAAGGCGCCACCGCATTCAGCGAGCTCAGCACGCGCGATTCACGCAGCGCCTGCCCCGGCTGGCCTCCCAAATTGGAGGCCAGGGGCAAGGACACCAACCAAATCACCACGATGGCCGCCGCAGCTTGGAACACCGCGCCAATCGACGAATCCACGCGCTGCCCCGACCGCGTACGCATGCGGTCCCGCAGCGCCATGCCAAGCGACGTCCCCACCAGCTGCCCCAGCCCCACCAGCAAAATGAGCACGCCGACGGCCAGCAAGAAGCGCACGGCCGCCTGGTCAGTCAGGCCCATCGCCAGCGGGGCCAGCACGGTTCCCAGCACCAGTCCCGCGATGATTCCCACCGCCGCGAGGACCGCTGCCAAAGCCCCCTGCCGCCAGCCCACGCGCACGGCGAGGAGCACGGCAATCACGATCAGTACGTCAACGACTAAGGACACAGAGGGGATACTTTCTTAAGGGCTGAAAGGAGCAGAACTAGCCTATCTTCTCATTATTCGAAGAGCGATCGAGTGAGTCACGCAGATCATGAACCAGATTCTTATCCCATTCCACGCTCCAGCCCGCGTGGTCCATGAGCCCGGATAGCACTCCCGCAGTAAATCCCCACACCAGGTATCCGCGTGTCCGAAACGCCGGCCCCTTCCACCGGCTAAAGCCCACCATCAGGCGGTTGGCAGGATCCACCAGCTCCCGCAGCGGGACGGTAAAGACGTCGTCGGTTTCTTCCGGACTCGCCGGCCACACGGTGCCCGGTTTATGCCAGTACGCCAAGACGGGGCTCACGGTGTTGCCGGTCGCCGGGATATCTAGCTTGCCCCACTGTTCAAGAGGGGTAACGGTGGAGCGGTCGAGGCCGGTTTCTTCTTCGGCTTCGCGCAGGGCGGCGTCGACAAGCGAAGTGTCCTCTTCATCCTTGCGCCCACCAGGAAATGCAATCTGGCCGGAGTGCGAGCGCATCGAGGGCGAACGGTGCGTGAGCAGCACCTCGCCATCCTCAAAGCTCGTGCCCTTCAGCAGCACCAACACAGCCGATTCGCGGCGGCGCCGAGCGGCCGGGAGGTGACGGATGAGGTGCTCTTGTACCTTGCCGGCATCAACCCCGAGCGCGGGGTGCAGCCACTCAGGGGCGTGCGCGGGAAACAGTCGGCTCATTTAAGAACCTCCTCGACGGCCTCCTCCAATTCTTTGGCGGAGGTAAAGGGTTTAATGAACTTCTCTTCCACCTTGCCATCGCGCACCACGAGGGTGATGGGGATGACGCCCGGCAGCCCGAGCTCGCCAGCAAAGGTCCCATCCTCGTCCTGGTAGCTGGGAATATCGACCTGCAGATCGCTCAAAAGCGCCGCACCGTTGGCGGCGTTGGCGTCCGCATGCACGCCGACGACATTCCACGTGGAGTGCGAGCGCGCAAGGTCTTCGAAGAAGGGCAGCTCCGTGCGGCACGGCTCGCACCACCATGCCCACACCGTGACGATCTGGACGTCTTTGGCCGCCGCTGTACCGGCCGCGCCCAGGCAGGGAAGGTCCACACCAGCGATCGGCCCTTCGGGGCACTTGGGACGCTTGGCTACCTCTTGCTCCTGTACCTCGGGGACAGGGACTTCCGGCTCATCATCCTCAAGGAGATTCACCACGCCGACGAATGCGAGTGCTGCCAGCGCAACAATGGCAACGATGCTCGCCTTCACATATCCAGGCCACCGAGAATATTGGCTCATTGCTCCACCTTAACCCCGCGACGGGCACCATGGCGCAAGGACGCAGGCCGCGCACTTCGGCTTCCGGGCGGTGCACACGCGCCGCCCGTGGAGGATGAGGCTGTGTGAAAACACTGTTTGTTCCTCTTCGGGCACGCGCTTGGCGACGTCCCTCTCAATCGCCCGCGGCGTCTTTGCCCCAGTCAGACCGAGCCGCTGGCTTAAGCGCGTGACGTGGGTGTCCACCGTGATCCCCGGTAGCCCAAAGGCATTTCCGCGCACCACCAGTGCGGTTTTGCGGCCAACTCCTGGCAGGGAGGTGAGCTCGTCGATCCCTTGGGGCACCTGCCCGTCGAAATCCGCAACAAGCTTCTCCCCGATGCCCAGCAAGTGGCCGGCCTTCGCGCGCTGAAAGCCGAGTGGGCGGAGAATGCGCTCGAGATCGGAGCGGTCCGCGGCTGCGTAATCCGGTGCGGAGGGATAGGCAGCGAAAAGCTCCGGGGTCACCTGATTGACACGGGCATCCGTGCACTGCGCGGAGAGAACCGTTGCTACGAGCAGCTCCAACGGGGAGGTGAAATCCAACTCACAGTCGGCGTCGGGATATTCCTCCGCGAGGGCTGTACGAATATGGACAATGCGCGCTGCCTCGGTATCGTCGTCATGCGGTGTGGAAAGGTCAGGGGACATAGAAGTAACTCTAGTGACAGCGGTTAGAATGGGAAGCATGATTTCACTCGTCCTCTTCGTGCCGCTGTGCCTCGCGCTCTTTGCCATTCTCATGGAGAAGCTAGAAGCGACGGCCTTCGAGGATTAACCAAGGTGTGTGATTATTTTTCACGTTGGTGGAAATAGTGACTAATTACACTGTATGATGTTGTGCAGTGCCTCGTGGCGCACTGGAGTCTAGGTGCGTCAACATAAACCAAACCAGCTTGTGTCCCAGTGTATTCCGGGCTGCGCAGGCTTTAAGGAGTAACAGTGGAAGGCGTACAGGATATCCTCTCCCGCGCTGGTATTTTCCAGGGCGTCGATCCGGTAGCAGTACAGAACCTTATTGAGCAGATGGAAACCGTCCGTTTCCCGCGCGGCACCACCATTTTTGAGGAAGGTGAGCCGGGAGACCGCCTCTACATCATTACCTCGGGCAAGATTAAGCTCGCCCGCCACGCCCCGGACGGCCGCGAGAACCTGCTGACCGTGATGGGCCCGTCCGACATGTTCGGCGAGCTCTCCATCTTCGATCCGGGCCCGCGCACCTCTTCTGCCGTGTGCGTCACCGAGGTTACCGCCGCCACGATGAACTCTGAGATGCTCAAGCAGTGGGTAGCCGATCACCCGGCGATTGCCCAGCAGCTGCTGCGCGTGCTGGCCCGCCGCCTGCGCCGCACCAACGCCAACCTGGCGGACCTCATCTTCACCGACGTTCCAGGCCGCGTGGCTAAGACCCTGCTGCAGCTGGCGAACCGCTTCGGTGTACAGGAGGGTGGCGCGCTCCGCGTGAACCATGACCTCACCCAGGAAGAGATCGCCCAGCTCGTCGGAGCTTCCCGCGAGACCGTGAACAAGGCGCTGGCCACCTTCGCTCACCGCGGGTGGATCCGCTTGGAGGGCAAGTCGGTGCTCATCGTTGACACCGAGCACTTGGCCCGCCGCGCGCGCTAGGTCTTCAAGGCCGAACCTGCATATGCTGCCTCCGGGCGGCTTTGGCCCAATGCAAAATCCCCCGAGAATTTCTCGGGGGATTTTCCTATGCGGTGTTTTACTTCTGAGCCGCGAGGTACTTCAGCGCAGTGCGCGTGGATTGCTCGGCGGCGTGGCGAAGGACCGGGTCGACGTCGTCATACATCTCATCGACGAGCGTCTTGACGTCGACATCCTCACCAAGGCGCCCGCGGACCTCCTTAATCTGGTCCAGGCGGTGGTGACGGCGGTCAATGTACTTACGGGCAACCGCGGAGGTGTCCTCCAAGTCCGGGCCGTGCCCTGGGAAAAGCGCTACATCCTTGCCACGCTCTTCGAGAAGATCCAATGTCTTCAGGTAGGCGCCCAAATCACCATCGGTCTCAGACAGCAGCACGGTGTGGCGGCCTGCGATGGTATCGCCGGTCAGAATGCCCTCCAGCATGGAGTTCTTCGCTTCCGCCGACCACACGAAGAAGCAGGTCGAATCTGCGGTATGACCCGGGGTATGGACCACCTCAAGCTGAGGGGTGATGCCGTCGACGGTGATCACTTCACCGTCGACAAGCGCGTCCCCTCCGTTGCAGTAATTCGGATCGAAAGAGCGGATGGGGGCGCCGGTGAGCTGGCGCAGACGCTGGGCGCCCGATGCGTGATCATCGTGGCGGTGGGTAAGAAGAATCAACGCCACCTCGCCCGCTTTCGCGGTCACAACGTTGAGGTGACCTTCATCCTCTGGGCCCGGATCGACCACAATGGCGCGGGAATCTTCTCCGGCGCGGATGATCCACGTATTGGTGCCCTCCAAGGCGGTGTAGCTGGGGTTATCACACAGCACGACACCGACGGACTGGCTCACGGGACGCAGTTGGCTATATGCAGGATGCTCCATGGTTCTAACCCTATCCGATTACTCAGCGATTTCTACGATGATTTCAATCTCAACGGGGGAATCCTTCGGCAAGACCGCTACCCCCACCGCAGAACGCGCGTGGATTCCAGCGTCCCCGAAGACCTCACCGAGGAAATCCGAGGCACCGTTGATAACTGCGGCCTGATCCGTGAAAGAGGGATCCGAAGCTACGAAACCGACTACCTTTATCACGCGGGTAATGCGGTCAAGCCCCACGAGGCCATCGATTGCAGCCAATGCGTTCAGCGCCGCCGTGCGCGCCAATTCCTGTGCCTTGTCGAGGCTTACCTCTGCGCCGACCTTGCCGGCGGCAGGCAATTCCCCGCCCACAACGGGCAGCTGGCCAGATGTCCAGACCTGGTTACCCACCTGGGTAGCCGGGATGTAGGACGCGAGAGGAACAGCGACGGAAGGCAGCTCGACGCCGAGCTCTTCAAGGCGGGCAAGCGCACCCATTAGGATTCCCCCAAAGGGCGCTTGAAATAGGCGACAACGTTCTCCGGGTTCATGCCCGGGGTGATGGTGACGAGCTCCCAGCCGTCCTCACCCCAGGAATCGAGGATTTGTTTCGTCGCGTGCGTAAGAACCGGCGCGGTGGCATATTCCCATTTAGTCATGGAATCAATGCTACTAAATACCGATGAGTTCGCCACCCTCAGCAAGGTAGTGGGCCCAGCTAGTGATATGCGGGTTCTTGCGCAGAAGCGCGCGGCGCTGGCGCTCCGTGAGGCCGCCCCACACGCCAAACTCCACGCGGTTATCCAGAGCATCTGCGCGACACTCATTGAGCACCGGGCAGTGGCGGCAAATCACCGCAGCTTTTCGCTGCTCAGCACCTCGCACGAACAGTGCATCGGGGTCACCGTTGCGGCACTTAGCTTGGGTAACCCACTCACCACGCTCAGAAGTTAGCGAGGCATTCTTTAGCATTGTGGACCGTCCTGCACCTTTGACACTGACTGTCACGGCTAGGTAACTCCTTCCAAGCTCACCCCCGTCGAAGCTGAAGATCGTGAATAACCCTCTACTCGACGGAATATTATGTACCATTGGTAAGTCTATTCACAGACCGGTATCCCTGTCTAACAGGTCACACTTTAGGGGGGTCTCCCGGATCTGCACCTGAACCACTAGTGTGTGGAGGGTGACTGTGATCAAATCCCTGGGAAAGCTCGTCCTGTCCACAGCACTGGTCGGCATCCTCATCGCGCTGGCCATCGCCCCCGTCGCCGGCGTCAGTGGCGTTGCCGTGGCCAGGACGAACGACACGATGCAATCGGACATCCAGGATCTCACCAACGGCGAGGCCCCTGGTGTGAGCACCATCTTGGATGCCAAGGGCAACACCCTTGCCTATATCTACGAGCAACGCCGCCATCCGGTGCAGCCGGATGAAATCTCGGATGCCATGAAGCAAGCGGTCGTGGCCATCGAGGACCGCCGTTTCTATGAGCACGAAGGTGTCGATCTGCAGGGCAATCTGCGCGCTTTGTGGACCAATTTGTCCGCAGGCGGCGTCTCCCAGGGTGCATCGACGCTGGACCAGCAGTATGTAAAGAACTATCTCCTCTTGGTCAATGCAACGACCGACGAGGAACGCCAGGCCGCGACGGAACAGTCCGTAGCCCGCAAGCTACGCGAGATGCGCATGGCCACGGATATCGACGCCAAGCTGTCCAAGGATGAGATTCTGGCTAATTACCTCAACCTCGTGCCCTTTGGCAACCACGCCTATGGCGTTGAGGCTGCGGCCCGCACCTACTTTGGTACCAGTGCCGAGAGCCTCACGGTGCCGCAGGCAGCGATGCTCGCCGGCATGGTGCAGTCCTCGGAGTATCTCAACCCTTACACCAATGAGGAAGGCGTCATCGAACGCCGCAACATGGTGCTCCAGGCCATGGCCGACACCGGCTCCCTCTCCCAGGAGGACGCCGATTCCTTTGCCCAGGAACCCCTGGGCGTATTGGATAGCCCCGATACCCTGGCCAATGGCTGCATCGGCGCGGGCGATCGCGGTTTCTTCTGCGACTACGTGCTGGAATACCTCGACGAAAAAGGCATCGACCGCGAGCACCTGACACGCGGTGGCCTGACCATCAAGACCACGCTTGACCCCGATGTCCAGGACCAGGCGCTCAACGCGGTGCGCAGCCATACCGCCCCGGATGCGGAAGGCGTGGCGGAGGTCATGAACGTCATCCAGCCCGGCACCAGTACCCGCAAGGTGCTGGCCATGGTCTCGTCGCGCACCTACGGGCTCGACCTCAACAACAACGAAACCCTCCTCCCCCAGCCGAATTCGCTAGTGGGCAACGGTGCCGGTTCGGTGTTCAAGCTCTTTACTGCCGCGGCCGCCTTGGAGGCAGGCTACGGCATTAAGGACAAGCTGGCTGTACCTAAGCGCTACGAGGCGGAAGGGCTAGGATACGGCGGCGCTGCTAACTGCCCGCCCAACAAGTACTGCGTGGAAAACGCCGGCAGCTATGCCCCCACGATGACTATGCAGGACACGCTGGCCTACTCCCCCAATACCCCTTTCATCCAGCTCACCGAGCAACTGGGCGTCGAGCGCTTGGTCGACATCGCCGTCAAGCTCGGCCTGCGTTCTTATGAGGAACCCGGCAGCTACGACGGCGAGACTTCCATCGCCAACCACATCAAGGAATCCAACCTGGGTTCCTTCACACTCGGCCCCACAGCAGTGAACGCGCTGGAGCTGTCCAATGTGGGTGCGACGGTGGCCTCGCAAGGCATGTGGTGCGAGCCGAACCCCATCGAGGAAGTCACGGACTCCCACGGCAACGAGGTCTACCTCAAGCACACGCCGTGCGAGCGCGCAGTGGGCAAGGAAGTAGCCAAGGCCCTGGAAAACAACATGACGGCCGATACCGAAAAGGGCACCGCTGCCGACTCGGCACGCGCTGCCGGCTTCAGCGGTCAGGCCGCCGCCAAGACCGGTACCACGGAGTCCAACCAGTCCTCGGCTTTCTTGGGCTTCAACTCGGCCGTCGCTGCCGCACCGTATATCTACAATGACGGGACCACCACGAGTCCGCTGTGCACCGGCCCCGTGCGCCAGTGCGCTAGCGGCAATCTCTTTGGCGGCAAAGAGCCGGCGGCAACCTTCTACACGATGGCTGCGCGCGTTCCCGCGGCCCAGAAGGGCACGGTGCCGGACTATGACCGCGCCTACGACTCCGGTACGGTATCGCCGCTTATCGACGGCCTGAAGGGCAAGCCCGAAAGCCAAGCCCGGTCCGCTCTGGAGAAGGCCGGCTTCGTAGTGAAAACCACCGAGGTTCCCGCCCCCGGTGTGGGCTACGGCAAGGTGGTTCGCGTCATCACCGGCGCATCCGGCGCAAAGAAGGGTTCGGAGGTCACGCTCCAGCTTTCCGACGGCTCCGCAAGCGACTCCTCTTCCGCGAACTCGGACCAAGCAGCTTGGGACTCCACCTACGGCGCACCCCCTGCCCCAAGCGGTGACGGCGCCGGCACTGGTGGCGGCCAGCCCTCGCAGTCTGAGCCGCTATTCAGCCAAGAAGATGTCGACCGCTTCACGAATGACGTGCGGAGCTTCTTCGGGCTCTAGCGCCGAGCGCTAGAGCGTGGAAAATCGAGCTAAAGCGTAGAACGGACTAGAGCGAGCGCGCTAGGGCGGGAACACTAGCGCGCGAGAAGGCGGGTTCTAGTTAAGGGCGGCCTTCACCGCGGTAGACAGCCGCTTGCCGTCGGCGCGGCCAGCGGCCTTAGCGGTGGCCACCTTCATGACGTTGCCCATCTGCTTGATGGTCACCGGCTCGCCGGAATCCTTCTCAACCTCGGCGATAGATTCAGCGACGAGGGTGTTCAGGGAGTCGTCGTCAAGCTGCTCTGGTTGGTAGGCCTCGAAGAAGGGGACGTCAGCAAGCTCTTCCTCCGCCAGCTCCGGGCGGCCATTTTCTGCATAGACCTCTGCGGATTCGCGGCGCTTCTTAATCTCACGAGCGATGACCTTGAGGATGTCCTCATCGGTAATCTCATGGCGAGAACCAGTCGTTTCCTCCGCCTGGATGGCAGACAGCAGAGAACGGATGGCGCTCGTACGGGCCTTGTCCTTGGCCTTCATCGAGGTCTTGAGGTCAGCACGGATAGTTTCTTTCAACTCACTCATGCCCTTCAATCTACGCCTGCCGGCCCAGGTAGTGTGGTGAGGGTGAAGATTTACCCTGTCCTTGGCGGACTCGCCGCCGCTGGTCTGGGCACTGCCGCATGGGCGCATTCAGAGCTCACCAAGTTCGAGCTCAAGGAGTACACCCTGCCGCTACTGGAGCCCGGTACGCTGCGCGAGGAGTCCGAGTTTCGTATCCTGCACGTGTCCGACCTCCACATGATTCCGGGCCAACGCACCAAAATCGAGTGGGTCTCGGGGCTTGATGCCCTTGACCCGCACTTGGTGATCAACACCGGTGACAATCTCTCCGACGAGCGCGCCGTCCCCGAGGTACTCCGCGCCCTGGGCCCGTTGCTGAGCCGTCCGGGCATGTTCTGTTTTGGCACCAACGACTACTGGGCGCCGCGCATCCCGAATCCCTTCAACTACCTGGTTGGGAAGAAGAACGAACCTTCCTACGTGAACCTGCCCTGGAAGGGCATGCGCGCGGCCTTCCTCGAGCACGGCTGGCACGACGCCAACCAGGCCCGCGTAGAGTTCAAGGTCGGCGACGTCCGCCTCGCTGCCGCCGGCGTGGATGACCCACATCACGACTTGGATGACTACTCAGAGATTGCCGGTGCGCCGAACGAGGACGCCGACCTTTCCCTGGCACTACTGCATTCCCCGGAACCCCGCGTCCTAGAGAAATTCGCCGCCGACGGCTACCAGCTGTCCCTGTCCGGGCACACGCACGGCGGCCAGCTCTGCCTGCCTTTCAAGGTAGCGGGCTCGCGCTCCATCGTGACCAATTGTGGCATCGACCGCGTTCGCGCGGAGGGCCTGCACCGTTTCGGAGAGATGTACATGCACGTCTCCAACGGACTGGGCACCTCGAAGTTCGTTCCCTTCCGCGTGTTCTGCCGCCCGTCGGCCACTCTCCTGCACATCACCGAAAAGGCCGCCTAGGGATACCCCCTCCACGCTGCCGTTTTGTTCTTTCAGGCTGGGGTGCGTTACAGTAATCCGGTACCGCTTAGAGCGAGACACCGGGATATGGCGCAGCTTGGTAGCGCGCTTCGTTCGGGACGAAGAGGTCGCAGGTTCAAATCCTGTTATCCCGACCACAAACCCGCAGGAAACTGCGGGTTCTTTTGTGTTTTCACCGAGCAGCAGGCGCCGACGGGCAGAGCCGCCTGCCCCGCCTAGAAACTTGAAGAACCACCCGAACCAGAAAAGCCCGAGCTAAACCCGCTGTTGACGCCACCGCTGCTGGAGGAGCTTTCGCGGGCGGTGGTGGCATCGCTGTCCCAGGTGCTCACAACGTAGAAGGGCACGTAGCCGTGGTAGCCGGAACCAGCGAAGAAATTGGAGTCATAGATACGCGTGCGCTCCGGCCGCTCATCGGCCTCGTTGCGCTTCTGCAGCTGCGCCTGCAGGTGCTCCGAGAGCAACGCCGTGCGGTCCAAGAGCTCCAAGTAGCGCTCCATGAACTGCGGGTGGTTTGGCTCCTTGGACAAGGCCACGGCGGCGTCTTCCAGCTCCTTGGCGTGACGCTCCAGAGACGAGTCGATATCCGCCGCTAGGTAACCCGCCTGGGCCAGGTCTTTACCCAACTCGTAGAGCTCAAAGCGGCGGGCGTCGGCATCAGCGTCTTCGATTCGGTGCAGCTTTTCAATGTTGACTTCGGCGGTTTCCACGCGCTCACACAGTTCGCGCGCGTGAGCGATGGGTTCGGCATGCGAGCGGAACTGGTCATCCGGCGCGTCAGCCGGTATCGACATCAGCGAGCCTACTTGGGAGTCGATAGCGAGGAAGTCATCGCGCAGACCCTCCCAGTCCTCACGTAGGCGCTCATCTACCAGCCCCGATTGCAGCGAGTGCGCCCGGATATCGATCTCCCTCAGGCGCTGCGCCACATCGGTATAGGTCTGCGACACGTAGTCCCAATCCTCGCGCGCCTGCTGCGCCTTCTTCTGCCGGCTGCGACGAGCACCGCCGACGATGCCCGCGCCCGCGCCACCAACGCTCAGTCCCGCCGCCCCCAGGCCAATGGCCGCCCCAATGCGCCCATTTTTCGCGCTCTCATACTGGGTATCCGCAGCACGGTCCACATCGATCGCTGCCGCCGCGCCTGCAAAAAGACCAGCGGGAATGTTGTCATCCCGCACGCCCGGCTTAATGGCTTCAATGGACTGCTCCAAATGGCTGTCACCCTTGCGCAGCTTCATCCGATCGGCCACGTCCTCACCCGCGAAGACGAAGGCCTGGCGCGGGTCAAGGCCTACGCCGACGAAGACCTGACCATCGGCAAACTTGTCCTTGCCAATGAGCTCCGGGTGATGATCGCGCAGGTACGCCTCCACGGAGTCGTTGACGTTTTCTTTGTTCTTGGCAAAGACCATGTAGTGCAGCCCCTGGACCACGTCGGGGGCGGCGATCCGGGAGACATCGCCGAGCATGCGCTCTTCTTCCTCCGGGGAAAGCACATCGTCTGGGTCCATGATGTCGGCCTGCACCTCACGCTGCGCGGGCTGCATGAGAAAATCGGAGCGCTCCGGCTCATCGAAGACCGCCAAGCTCGTACCCACACCGATTCCCCCAAGCAGTAACCCGCCCACCAGGGCCGTACCAATAATCGCGCCAACGGAGGTTATTTTGGGGCCGCGGCTGGCAGCAAAAGGTTTGATATCGCGGGAGTCGGTCACGGTGAGCCTCCAATTCCGGAGCGGTCGTTTCCGCCAACTTTACCCCCACAATTGGAAACGACGCGGTGCCCCTACAGCAGCCGCGTCGCCCCTATTCCCTATCACTCACAACGGATTGGAGAAACCGTTTGCCTACCCCCTAAGTAGGCTTTGTGAGCGCCTCTCACTCTAGCACTCTTTTCATTCACAGCGGTAGCAAAATCTGGAAATGCACGTAACGTATCTTGACACTTATGCGATGCGCCGTCCGCAGACCTGTGAGCTAGGCCTTTTCTTTGCCTTCCCGCCCGGCGGGTGCGCCTACGAGCACGAAGGCCGCGACCGCGATCACCCCCAAAATAGCCAGGGCTGTCCACAGCTGCGGGGACTGCCCACCATTGCCCGCCACGGTAATGGCGGAGGTTGCCCATTGCATGGGGAAGAGGTGCACGAGCGCGCTCATCGCGGTGTTGAGATCGGTGCCGGTCGACGCCGCCTTCCACGCCCATCCCACGACGCCGACCTGTGCGACAGCAAGCACACTTCCCAGGAACCAGCCGCCCGCACCAAGCCAGCGCACCAGCGCGAACACCATGCTTGCCGACGCCACCCCAGCCCCCGCCGCCGCAAGCCCCGCCCAGGCCACCGCGGCCGCGGTCACGCCGGTAGCCAAAAGAGCCACGAGCAGGCCCACGACAACACCGATGAGCACCGCTCCGCCGAGCAGCACGAGGATACGGCGGTCGACACGCGTGAGCAGAGCACCAATAACGCCCCCGCCCAGAACCGCAATAGCCGCAAGGAGCATAGCGACGATGGGGCTCAGCAGCTGAGCGGGCTCGGCACCGGCCTCAGCGGGCCCGGCGACGGTCGGCATCGCACGCTGCGCTCCCTGCACCTTGGTCTGATTCTGCTTGGCCATGCCGTCGACCTTTTCTGCTCCTTCCACAAGCTTGTCCACGCCCTTAAGAGCCTCATCGACCTTGGCATTGAGCTCGCCAATGCCAGCATTGAGCTGTTGTGCGCCCTCCGTGGCTTGGTAGACACCATCGTGATAGGCATAGCCGCTCACGGACAACTGGTTGGAAAGCTCGCGCGAGCCATCCTTCAACTGCGTCAGTTGGTCCTGAATGGACTGATCAAATTGGAAGTTCTCCACTTGACTGCGCAGATCACCGAGCTGCGCGCGGATGTTCTTTGCCTCCGCCGAGTTATTCCCTTCCAGGTCTTTGAGGGTGCCGTCGATTGCCTGCAGGATCTGTCCGCGAACCACCCCGAGACCGATGACTTGGTCGACGGCTCCGCCGACGCCGTTAGCCAGCTCAGTAGCGCCGTTGCCCAGCTGCGCGGTGCCGGACTGCAGCTGCACAAGCCCGTCATAAAGCTCTTGCGAGCCACCAGCCAGCTTGTCTACTCCGCCGCCAAGCTCACCGGCACCATCCTGCAGCTCGCCGGTGCCATCGGCAAGCTGCTGCGCGCCATTAGCCAGGAAGCCGGCCTGGGCATTGGCTTCGGAGAGGGCTCGGGCGACGTCGTAAAGCTCAGCCGGATCGATGGTGCCATCGCTGGGCGCACCCGCCTGTTCCTGGGACCAGGTCTCGGCTGGTTGCCATTCGGATACGGCGGCGACGGCCGCGCCGATGATGAGCGGCAGGATGAGCACGAGGGTGAGGATAAGAGCGCGGGCGCCAATTTTCCGGTTGGCATCTGCAGGGCTGGCTAGGCGTGAGGTCATGTAAAAGAAACTATCGTTCACGCTGCGCAAAAGCGGTCAGGCGCGCGGAAAAGCCCCGCCAGGAACTAGCTTTAATGAACTAGACCGGCGGGGCTTTTGAAGCCACGAGATTAACTCACTGAGGTGGTATTACTTCTTTTCAGCGAAAAGCTCGCGCACGCGCTTGCCCAGCTGCGGGGAGACAGCATCCCAGTAAGCGTAAACGCGCTCCTCGGTCTCCGGGGACACGCCTGCCATGGCATTGGTGATGTTGTCTGCCAGACGCTCCTTGGCACCATCGTCGTAGACGTTCTCGTACAGGTCGGTGGCCTGTATGGTGTCATTGTCTTCAGCGTGATGGACGTAGGGCGCGCGGACCAGGTCGATACCTGCCGGGTCCGGGTTTACGTAGAGGTCCGGGGCGGTGGTGGTCTCCTGCTCCTTGAAGCGCAGGTTCTCATCACCGTCGAGGTAGCCGCCGCCCTTGGCGTGACGGTTCGGGGAGTAGACCGGATCCTCCGGAGCGTTGAACAGGTACTGCATCGGCCCCTCATGCTCATAGGTGTTGATCTGGTTGAGCGGCTGGTTCACCGGCAGCTGCTTGTAGTTCGGTCCAATGCGGTAGCGCTGCTGGTCAGAGTATGCAAAGACGCGTGCCTGCAGCATCTTATCCGGGGACAGGCCAATGCCCGGGACGATGTTAGACGGATCCAGGGCAACCTGCTCAATCTGCGCGAAGAAGTTGCGCGGGTTGCGGTTGAGCACGAAGTATCCGACATCTACCAGCGGGTAATCCTTCTTGGACCAGGTCTTGGTGAGGTCGAAGGGGTTGAAGCGGTACTCCTCAGCCTCCGCCACCGGCATGATCTGAACCTTGACGTCCCAGACCGGGAAGTTGCCTTCCTCGATGGCGTTGTAGAGGTCCTCGCGGTGGTAGTCCGCGTTCTTACCAGCGATCTCCGTGGCTTCGGCGTCGGTGAAGTTCTCCACACCCTGGCGAGTCTTGAAGTGGTACTTCACCCAGAAGGCATCGCCGGACTCGTTGACCCACTGGAAGGTGTGGGAGCCGTAGCCGTTCTGGTGGCGGGTGGTCTTCGGGGTACCGCGGTCACCCATGAGGTAGGTCACCTGGTGGGTGGTCTCCGGGTTGCGGGTCCAGAAATCCCACTGCATGTCAGCATCGCGCAGGCCGTTGGCGCCCAGACGCTTCTGGGAGTGGATGAAGTCGGGGAACTTGATGCCATCACGAATGAAGAAGACCGGGGTGTTGTTGCCCACGATGTCGTAGTTGCCGTCCTCAGTGTAGAAGCGCAGCGCGAAGCCGTGGACGTCACGCCAGGTATCCGGGGAGCCCTGCTCGCCGGCAACGGTAGAGAAACGGCCCATCATCGGGGTCACGGTGCCCTTCTGGAAGAGCTTTGCCTTGGTGTAGGCGGAGACATCCTCGGTAACGTGCAGCTCACCAAAAGCGCCGTGGCCCTTAGCGTGCGGGGTGCGCTCCGGCACGCGCTCGCGGTTGAAGTGCGCCAGCTTCTCAATCAGGTGGATGTCATTGAGCACTACCGGGCCGTTCTGGCCAACGGTGATGCTGGTGTTCTCAGTAGCAACCGGCTGACCGGACGGGCGGGTAGTGTTCGGGCCGCCCGGGGCGCGCTGCCCCTTGTCTAGAACCTTGTCTGCCGCGGACTCATTCGAAGCGTTAGTCATGGGGTTAATGCCTCCTAGATCGGTTGATAATTTGCTTTACATTATCAATCACGGACCTTTCATAGACTACCCATGAAAAATGACCTGCGCAACAGTTTTTAAGGTTGCCAGAGGTCATAGCCTTAACACCGAGGTGTCCAAATCCCACCTCCCCGACTGGTAAGTTATGGGAGGTGAAACGACACTCCGAGCGCGACGATGCGCGCGTCACCGACCTCGCCCTCAAGGCAGGCCGCGGCGATCGCGCAGCCCTCACGGAGTTCATCAAGTCCACCCAGGATGATGTCTGGCGCTTACTCGCCCACCTCGGCGGCCCCGACATCGCAGACGATCTCACCCAAGAGACATATCTGCGCGTCATCGGCGCACTCCCCCGCTTCGCCGCCCGTTCCTCAGCGCGCACATGGCTGCTTTCGCTTGCTCGCCGCGTATGGGTAGACAACATCCGCCACGACATGGCCCGCCCACGCAAGTCCAGCACCGAGTACGAGGATGCCGCCGCCCTTGCTGCGACTCCCGAAAACGCCGGAACGTGGAGCGAGTGGATCGACGCCCGCACACTTATCGACGCCCTCCCAGAAGACCGCCGCGAAGCCCTCATCCTGACCCAAGTTCTGGGCTATACCTACGAGGAGGCCGCGAAGATCGCCGGGGTCCGCGTGGGCACTATCCGCTCCCGCGTGGCCCGCGCTCGCAAGGACTTAATCGACCAACGCGGCTAATCGTTATCGAGCCGTTACAAATGGGTGCGGCTGGTCACAGAACCTGCATCTACATGCGCCAAACGGCAAGTTCTGACACCCCCGCCACTGCCTATCCTTAAGGAAACCGCAGCCCCAGCTGGAAAATACCTATCGAACACACCTAATCTTTTTCGAGGCACACGTGATAAATCGATAGTCGAACCGGGCCCGCGAGGCTTTCCCAATTGCCCGCACCACACCTTGGGTAGTGATGGCATCCCCCGGCGCGTGTGAGATTGAGAGACACCTTTACTTTATGTGGAAACGCGCAGTGGCCATCTCTATGGCCTTCATCGGCGTCGTCGTCGGCGCCGGCTTTGCATCGGGCCAGGAAGCAGTCCAGTACTTCGTGGCCTTCGGAAACAAGGGCCTGTGGGGCGTTGTGCTTGCTGCCGCCCTCATGATCATTACCGGCGTGTCGATTCTGCAGCTCGGATCCTACTTCCAGGCTGACGAACACACGGCTGTCTACGACAGGATCACTGGTCCCATCGTCTCCCGAATTTTGGACTGGGGAACCTTGGCCACGCTGTTCTCCATCGGCTTCGTCATGTTCGCCGGTGGTGGCTCCACTATCAGCCAGCAATTCGAGGGCGTGCCGATCTGGGTGGGCGGCGCCGTCATGCTCGTGCTCGTCCTGCTGGTGGGTCTCCTTGACGTGGATAAAGTCAGTTCTGTTATCGGCGCGATTACGCCTTTCATCATTTTCTTCGTGGTCCTGGCCACCGGCTACACCATCATCGTGACCGACGTGGATTGGTCCTGGGCCAATGACTATGCCATCAACAACGTGGAGAGTCCCCTCAACAACTGGTGGCTGGCAGCGCTGAACTACACCGGCCTCAACGTTATGTGTGCGGTGTCGATGTCCATCGTCATCGGCGGCAACATCCTGGATAACCGCGCTGTAGGCATCGGCGGCCTCATCGGTGGCTTCTTCTACCTGCTCCTGCTCGCTCTCCTCGTGGTCTCTCTCTACATGGTGGCCCCGGACGTTCACGAGCAGGACCTGCCGGTACTCTCGCTGATCAATAACGTGAACCCAATCCTGGGTTACTTCATGACGTTCATCATCTATGGCATGGTCTTCAACACCGCCATCGGCATGTTCTACGCCATGGGCAAGCGCCTCACCCGTAAGAAGCCGAAGCTCTTCTACCCTGTCTACGCAGGCGCCTGTGTCGTCGGCTTCATCCTCTCTTTCATCGGCTTCAAGCAACTGGTCTCCAGTGTCTACCCGATTCTGGGCTGGATCGGCCTGCTCATGATTGCCGTCATGGTCATCACGTGGATTACCCAGCGTGACAAGATCACCTCTGAGTCTGACCGCCGCGTGCGCGCCCGCACCCTGGTCAAGCGCCGCCTGGACCCGCGCGAGCACTTCACCAAGAAGAACGAGCGCGAGCTGCGCAAGCTGGCAGCGGCCTCCAACATGGAAACTGAAGAGTTTGTCTCCACCGTCGCCGATGAGATCCATGAAGAACTCGAAGCTGACGATGAGATTGAATACGACCGCGAGGACCCGGATCCATCCGTGACCTTTGTGGAGCACACCAAGCCCGAGGTCCCGAAGGACTAGCGTTTCCCCGCTGACAGAAGAAAAGTCCGCTCCCAGAGTGATATCTGGGGCGGACTTTTCTTATTTATGCGGGTTCTAAAACTCGCTGCAGCTTTGCCTTTAAACTAGCAGCTCCGCAATCTGAATGGTGTTGAGCGCGGCGCCCTTGCGCAGGTTATCGCCGGAAACAACGAAGATGAGACCCTTGTTATCTTCCACCGTCTGGTCTTGGCGGATGCGCCCAACCAGGGAAAGGTCGATGCCTGCTGCCGCCAGCGGGGTCGGCACATCGACGACCTTGACGCCCGGCGCAGAGGACAGCACCTCGCGGGCCTGCTCCGGGGTAATCGGCTTCTCGAACTCCGCGTGCACCACCATGGTGTGACCGGTGAATACCGGGATGCGCACGCAGGTGCCAGAGACCTTCAGCTCCGGGATGCCCAGGATCTTGCGGGACTCGTTGCGCAGCTTCTGCTCCTCGTCAGTTTCTTCCGTGCCATCATCGACGAGGTTGCCAGCCAGCGGCAGCGCGTTATACGCAATCGGGGCGACGTAGGGGCCCAGATCCTCCTCGGAGACCTCGAGCGCCGAGCCATCGTGGACGAGCTCCACGCTGCGGTCACCGATGGACGCTACCTGCTTAACCAGGGTTTCCACGCCTGCCAAGCCGGAACCGGAAACGGCCTGGTAGGAGGCGACGCGCATGGTGGTGAGACCGGCGGCGTCGTGAAGCGCCTTCGTGACCGGCATGATCGCCATGGTCGTGCAGTTCGGGTTCGCGATAATGCCCTTCGGGGTGTTGCCCTTTTCCTGCGGGTTCACTTCCGAGACGATGAGCGGAACATCCGGGTCCTTGCGCCACGCAGAGGAGTTATCCACCACGATGGCACCGGCCTCGGCGAAGAGAGGGGCATACTCCTTCGAGGTAGCGCCGCCGGCGGAAAACACAGCGACGTCAATCCCAGCAAGGCTTTCAACGGTCTGCTCCGCCAAATCTTCCACGACAATCTTCTCCTCGCGGAAGGTGAGCTCCTGGCCCGCCGAACGCGCGGAGGCAAAGAAGCGAACCGTATCGGCCGGGAAGTTGCGCTCCTCCAAGAGGGTGCGCATCACGCGGCCGACCTGGCCGGTGGCGCCTACAACTGCAACAGTGGTCATGACCTTAACTCCTTAAACTTTAGCGTCCGGTACCAGCATAAACGGTGGCCTCTTCCTCGCCACCCAGCTGGAACTTCTCATGCAAAGCAATGGCTGCCTTATCGAGATCGGCCTCGCGGGTCAGCACGGAGATGCGAATCTCGGAGGTGGAAATGAGCTCCATGTTGACCCCAGCATCACGCAACGCTTCCGTGAAGTCGGCGGTGACACCCGGGTGGGACTTCATGCCTGCGCCGACGAGGGAGACCTTGCCCACCTGGTCGTCGTACAGCACGTTGGCCCAGTGGCCCTCCTCCTTGAGCTTAGCCAGGATCTCCATTGCCTTCGGGCCATCGGAGCGCGGGCAGGTGAAGGTGATGTCGGTGGTGCCGGACTCCAGGGAGGAGACGTTTTGCAGCACCATGTCGATGTTGATCTCAGCGTCCGCGATGGTGCGGAAGACCTTGGCTGCCTCGCCGGGGCGGTCCGGAATGCCCAAAACGGTGACCTTGGCCTCGGAACGGTCGGTGGCGATACCGGTAAGTACTGCTTCTTCCACGGGGATATCCTCCATTGATCCGGCAATCAGCGTGCCGGGGTCGGTTGAATAAGACGAGCGAACTCGAAGGGGAACGTTGAACGCGCGAGCGTACTCGACGCTGCGCAGGACCAGAATCTTGGAGCCGACGGCCGCCAGTTCCAACATCTCTTCAAAGGAAAGCTGGTCGAGTTTCTTGGCGTTATGGACGATGCGAGGGTCAGCGGTGTAGACGCCGTCGACATCGGAATAAATCTCACACACATCGGCCTTGAGCGCTGCCGCCAGCGCCACCGCGGTGGTATCTGAACCGCCGCGGCCGAGGGTGGTGACATCACGCGATTCCTTATTGACGCCCTGGAAACCCGCAACGATGCAGATCTTGCCTTCTTCCAGCGCTTCGGTAAGGCGGCCCGGGGTGACGTCGACAATGCGGGCGTTTCCGTGGCGCTCGGTGGTGAGCACGCCGGCCTGGGAGCCGGTGAAGGATTGAGCCTGCGCGCCCAAGGACTCCACCGCCATGGCAACGAGTGCATTGGAGATGCGCTCGCCAGCGGTCAGCAACATGTCCATCTCGCGCTGCGGCGGGACGGGATTGACCTGGGCCGCAAGGTCTAGGAGTTCATCGGTGGTATCCCCCATGGCGGAGCACACGACAACCACGTCGTTGCCCTGTTTCTTCGTCGCCACAATGCGCTCCGCCACCGCGCGAATGCGCTCTGCGCTTTCGAGGGAGGATCCCCCGTATTTCTGTACGACTAGGGCCACTGATGGTCCCACCTTTCCTGTCTGTGAGGGCCAATATCTGTTCACCGCCCAATACCTATAGACCGGCAGTCAACTCCTTTAGCCTACCGCCCTTTGGCTACCATCGAAACACGTACTGGGTATTAATTCCAGGTAGGGTAGAAACAGTGTTTTCAAACCTGGTTGCCATTGCGTTCGCACTGGCCTCGGCACTAGTCGTGGCCTGGGGAACTGTCATACGCCACCGCATCGTGTTGGACGCCAGCTCCCGCAGCGTCATGCGCACTGCAATTCGCACGCCCCTGTGGTGGGTTGGCACCGGTGCCGCCATTGTCGCCTATGCCTTGCAGCTCATCGCGCTCCATTTCGGCACACTACTCATCGTGCAGCCCATCCTTGTCCTATCCCTCATGTTCACGCTGCCGCTTGCTGCGTGGTATTCCCGCCGGCCGATGCCGCCGCGGGAGGTCTTCTGGTGCCTGACGCTGACCATCGCAGTGAGCATCATGGTGGTCTACGGGCGCCCCACCGCAGGCTTGACGACGCCCACCTGGTCCCAATGGTGGCCCGCCTTCGCCCTCGGCGCGCTGACACTCACCGCGCTCTTTGTGGCGGCCTATAACCGGCCGGAGGAATCCGCGCTGGCACTCGGCGCCGCCTGCGGCATCCTCTACGGCTACGTGGCGCTCGTAGCAAAAGCGGTGGTTGACGTCCTCTCCCACCAAGGCATCGCAACATTGCTAGCCAGTTGGGAGCTATACGCACTCATCGGACTGGCGGCTTCCGGCACGGTCATCCAGCAGTATTCCTTCCACGCCGGTGCCTTGGCGCACTCCCTTCCCGCCATGACCATCATGGAGCCCATCGTGGCTTTCGGCTTAGGCTACTGGGTCCTGGGTGAAAAATTTCAAGTCGAAAGCGTTGCGGGGTGGTGCGTGATGGGCGCTTCACTCATCATCATGATCGCGGCGACGATCGTCTTATCGCGTGTTCCGGTCAACCCGGGAAGCACTCAGCGCGCAGAGCAAAGCCAGCGTTAGATCGCCCACTCAAAGACCACCAGCATATACGCGGAGAACCACGCTGACCACAGGACCCATGCACCGCAGGCAGCCCACAGCACGCGCGGCCGCAGGGCACTAGCCGCGCGCACAACCCACGGCAGTATCAAGATAATGGCGGGCAGGAGGAGACGCGGACGCGAGTGCATGATGCCGTCGGAAAGCAGCACATTCGCGCAAAGCGCAGCACTAAACCACCAGGCCACCGGGGTAACCCTCCCCCATGCTGCCACCAGCAGCACAGGAACGCCCACGATCACCAGGGTGGTGAGCAGGTAGCCCACGTCGTTGTTCTCAGTCAGGGTTTCCCACACGAACTGCACGGTTGCCACACCGCCATCAAAGGTGGAATTCCAATGCTCAGTTTGAATCCCGAAGTAGCCACCAGCATCTGCCAAATAACGCTGCGTCCACAGTAGATATGCCGGTAGCGGGAGCGCTGCGACGACGACACCAAGCCACGCCTGCCAGGAGCGCCGCCCATAAATGAGCACCCACAGAGCAAAGACGGCGAGGAAGTCGACGGAGGTCAACCGAACGAAGGATAAGGCGAAGCCGAATGCCGCTGCACGCCACCAGGCGTGATCATCTAAGGCTATAAGCCCCCACACCACGAGGGCACCGAAAAGGGCCTCGGTATAGGGCATCGAAAATACGATAGACATCGGTGCGCTGCTCACCACGAGGGCCGCTGCACATTGCCCACGACGCTGCGCACCCACGCGCCGCGCCAAAACAATGACTCCGGCGGCCATGACTGCAGTAAGCACGGTGTTAACAATGAGCGCGGCTATCTCCAGACTGATTCCAGTCCAGCCCAGCACCCGCAGCAGCATGGGAAAGCCCGGAAAGAAAGCCATAGTGATTTCATGGACCGGGCCATCCGTGTTGATGTCGGCGTCGAAATACCCCGCGCGTGCGATTTCCAGGTAGTACTTGGAATCCCAGGCTGTGAGCCGATCCCACATTTCCTGTTCATTAACGGCGGCAATGACGCCGAGAACAGTGATACGCACTGCGGTGCCGACAACCGCGACCAGCACAGCAACCGACAGAAGCGCTAGCCTCCCCTGCACACCTGCCGGGGAGGCAGCAGCTGATAGGGCGCCTTCTACTGCGGTATCCGCCCGAGGTTCCGGTCTCGTCTTTGTGGAGTTTTCTTCGTGCACGCCACACATCCTATCCACACCGCACCACGTCCCAATATGTGAAATCAGTTGCCACACAATGAGAAGCGTTGTATTGTGGCTCACATGACTTTGCGGCACACTCTTCTCCTTAGTAGCCGCGGCGGGATTTAGGTTTGTAGCTTTACGGCCAGCGCCCCGTCGCGGAGCGTGGTGATGCCAACACACACCGCAGCTGGCCGTTCCCCACGATTCGCTCCACAGTTGCTCATCACAGCGACACAGCGAAACACACGCCTCACATAAGGAAGAGACCAACACTATGTCCCCCAACGATTCTTTCATCTCCGCTCCCCGCGAAATCACCACCCCAGCCGGCCCGCGCAATGACAACCAACCTGCCTGGAACAAACAGCGCGGTTCCTCGATGCCAGTTCACCGCTACCAGAGCTTCGCCGAAGAGGTCGAGCCGGTTAGCCTGCCTGACCGCACGTGGCCGGATAAGAAAATCACCGTGGCTCCGCAGTGGTGCGCGGTGGACCTGCGCGACGGCAACCAGGCCCTCATTGACCCGATGAGCCCCGAGCGCAAGCACCGCATGTTCGACCTGCTGGTCAAGATGGGTTACAAGGAAATCGAGGTGGGCTTTCCTTCCGCCTCTCAGACGGATTTCGACTTCGTTCGCGAGATTATCGAGGGCAACAAGATTCCGGAAGACGTCACCATTCAGGTCCTGGTACAGGCCCGCGAGCACCTGATCCGCCGCACTTTCGAGGCATGCCAAGGCGCAAAGAACGTCATCGTGCACTTCTACAACTCCACCTCGAAGCTGCAACGCCGCGTGGTCTTCCGCAAGGACCGCCCGGCCATTAAGAAGCTGGCAACGGACGCTGCGGAGCTCATCAAGAGCATTGCCAAGGATTACCCGGACACCAACTGGCGCTGGGAATACTCGCCGGAATCCTTCACAGGAACCGAACTGGACTTTGCTGTTGAGGTCTGCGATGCCGTTGTCGACATCATGGAGGCAACTCCAGAAAACCCCATGATCATCAACCTGCCTTCCACCGTTGAGATGATCAGCCCGAACGTTTACGCCGACCAGATCGAGTGGATGCACCGCAACTTTGCTCGACGTGATTCCATCATCATGTCCCTGCACCCCCACAACGACCGCGGCGAAGGCATCGCCGCCGCTGAGCTGGGCTACATGGCCGGTGCAGACCGCATCGAGGGCTGTCTGTTCGGCAATGGTGAGCGCACCGGCAACGTGGACATCGTTACCCTGGGACTGAACATGCTGACCCAGGGAGTGGATCCGCAGATCGACTTCTCCGATCTGCCGAAGATCCGCGAGACCGTGGAATACTGCAACCAGCTGCGCGTACCGGAGCGCCACCCCTACGGCGGCGAACTGGTATTTACGGCCTTCTCCGGCTCGCACCAGGACGCCATCAACAAGGGCCTGGACGCCCTGGCACAGGAGGTGCGCCCAGGCGCGAACAACACCGAGGTTTCTTGGGAAGAGCTGCAGGAAACCACCTGGGAAGTCCCCTACCTGCCCATCGATCCGAAGGATGTCGGCCGCGATTACCAGGCGGTCATTCGCGTCAACTCGCAGTCCGGCAAGGGCGGCGTTGCTTACATCATGAAAACCGATCACGGCATCAACATGCCACGCGCCATGCAGGCGGAGTTCTCCTCCGTGGTCCAAGCGGTGACCGATGCCGAGGGCGGCGAGGTCAACTCCAAGAACATGTGGGACATCTTTGCCAACGAATTCCTGGAGCGCACTTCCCCGCTGGAGCTGGTCTCCTTCCAGGTGGACAACTCCACCACGGAGGATGAGGATGCCAAGGTAACCGCAACCATCGTCTTCAACGGTGAAAAGCGCATCGTCTCAGGCATCGGCAACGGCCCTATCGCCGCATACGCTAATGCCTTGGAGGATGTCGGAATTGATTTTGAGGTCATCGACTACTCCCAGCAGTCCCGCACCTCCGGTGATGATGCGGAGGCGGCCTGCTACATTGCCGCCGAAGTCAACGGCGCTCAGGTTTGGGGTGCCGGCATCGCCGGCTCCACGACGCGCGCGTCCATCAACGCGATTACCTCTGCCGTCAACCGCGCGGACTAACGCTGACCACATCCGCCGACCAGCCGGAAGAAGCAGCAGCAGAAGAAGAAGAAGAAGGAGGAGCTCGGCCTCATCACCCGACCTCCTCCTTTGCGTATAATCCCCAGCACAATCTCTTTTGCTAATGTTTCCCCTTGCAACGCTGTGCTGGATATGCACTGTTGTAGCCCACCACGGCGAGTTATATAATCAACAAAGATAATTTTTCACAAGAACAATTTGAGCATCTTGTGCGGTTAAATGGATTTAAGTCCACGCTACGACATTCCCTACTGCGCACGGTTTCACACCTAGCGAATTCGGCACGGTACGAGTAACGAAGGCGAATAGTATGACGGTCACCAACTACGTGGTCCCCCACCGTGGTTTTGGTGAACCCCGCCGCCTTACGGTTGACGCCGTCAACCCAGAGATGTTCTTACAGCTGTTCTCTTCAGCAGAAAATAGCCATCTCCCCGTTACCTTGTGTGGGCACTCCAGCTCCGGCTTCCGTGTCCGGCATGGAGGGGACATCGTCGGCGTCATTCCCGCCTCCCAGTCTGCCGCTTATGCAGAGCTGGACTCGATCATCGGTGCGGGATTAACTCCTCAGGCCACCGCAGAGATCGCGCTCCGCGAAGATGCGGCAGAGGAATCCATCCCGGTGTTTGAGGTTCTCCTCCCCGAACCAGGCCTGTGCGTTCCCTTCAATATCCCCCCAGCCCAGCGCTGGGGCATGCTCAACGGTGACCGCGCACTGCATATCACTGATTTTTCGGCGACCACGCACTCTTTGCCGAAGCACCCCGCCCATCTCCTCGTGCGCTTGTCCAACCGCCGGCACTTTTTCCGCCGTGCCATCGAGGTTCACCTAGATGACGAACTCGTCGCCACCATTCCGCGCGATCAAGCCTCGCAGTTGAGCGATACCATCACGGGATTCAAACACGAGGGTCTCATCGCAATTGCTCGCGCCTACTTCACCCCAGATGCCGAAGCCCCAACGTTAACTCTCTACACCGAAGATGGAACACCAAACACCAGTTTTGCGGTGAAAACCGCAGGCGTCATCGCCGCTGCCGCGGGAGCGGCTGCCGCGACGGCGGCAAGTACCGCCAAGGCACACGCAACAATCGCACCTATCGGCAGCTCCAAGGCAGCGGGTGCGGCACAGACCACTGGTTCCGCTGTTACAAAGGGTGCACAAGCCCTCTCCCTGAATTCAGTTGGGGCTGCCGCGACGACTGGAACCCAGATCGCTGTCGCTGGCACCGGGCTCAAGCTAGCCTGCGCAGCAAGTGTCGCTGTACTCGTCGGCGGCACCGCTAGCTTTGTCTCCTCAGTGCGCGCAATGCATCCCGCCCATGACCATGTCACCGACTCGGTTCTGGAGGGCTATACCACGTCGCTGCCGGCTCCGAGCCCGGCCAATGATGCAGAAGCTGACAGCGAACCTTCCGCCTGGGCAGAAGAGGAGACCGAAGGCACCGCCGCAGGGATTCACCGCCCTGAGCATCACAGTCTTGCGACCACATCCCGCGCCATCGAGAACACTGCTTTCTCCGCCTCGGCAGAACCAACGGAACTGTCTGAACCGGCAGAGCCAACTGAGTTGACCGTGCAGCGTGAGCCAACTGAACCAGCAGAGCCCACTCAACATGCAGAGCTGGCTGCGCCTGAGGAAGTGACTCCTTCCCCTCGCAGCAGCCACGAAGTGCCCGCAACGCCGGAAGCAGAGACTCAGCCCGAAGAGCCGGAGAAGAACACCCCTTCCACGCGCACGAGCGAACCTAGCTCTACGCCGACTCAGAAGGCGACCCCAACTTCGGCAGCTCCGAACACGACTCCGACGGCTACCCCACGTACGTCTGAACCAGCTCCGTCGACCACGGCTGCGCCGATAACTTCCGAGCCCAGCGATTCCCTCACGTCAGAGCCAACCACCGAGTCCTCTCCCGAGCCGAGCGAAACGCCAACCTCAGAGCCGACCACTGAGTCCGCGCCTGAGCCAGAGCGCACCCCCGAGCCGAGCAGCACGCCCAAGCCAGAGCTCACCCCTGAGCCCAGCGAGAAGCCCAAGCCAAAGCCGAGCACAGAGCGCACTCCTGAACCAAGCCGCACACCGGACCCAACTCCAGAGCCAACGCCTGACCGCGACGGCTGGGTCATCATCATCGAATTCGGTTAGTCACCTCAGCGCGTAGCGCCACCCTTACTTCCATTTAGGTGGTTCGCACCGCTTCACGTGTGCCCTTTCCAGCTTCCTCGCAGTTGGGTACTAAACTGTGAACAATGACTACGACACCCGGCCCCACCAAGCCTGCAGCGCAGCCTGGCGCAGCAGGGACGCCGGCCGCGGCGTCACCGAACACCAACGCCCCGAAGCCGGGACCACGCCCGCACCAGGCTGCCCAAAAGCAGACCGGGAATGAGCAACAAACGGCCCAGCCGCACAAGGACGACAACAAGGACAAGGCCACCGCCCGCGAGGAAGCCCTCGCAGCTTTCCCCTTCGTGGCGCTGACCATCCAAACCACCGGCATCCACCCTTCCACCGGCAGACTGCTCACTGTGGATGCGCTAACCCTCAACGCCGAAGGCGAAATCGGCCAAGAGTTCCACGCCGTCATCAATCCGGGCGAGGACCCAGGCCCTAAACACCTGCACGGTCTCAGTGCTGAGGAAGTCCAGGCAGGACAGTCCTTTTCCATGCTCCTCAAACCACTGGACCGGCTCATCGATGGCCGCACTCTCATCGTCCACGACGCCCCCTACACCTGGGGTTTCATCGTCTCAGAGGCACGCCGCGCAATGACCGCCGCCGCCCGCCAAAACCGCGCGCGCAATCGCAACCGCGGCAAGGGCCGGCGCCGCCGATTCAAGGTGGGACACGTTCCCACCCCAGTGGCGATCGTGGATACCCTCGCCACGGCTCGTCGCCAAAGCGTGTGGGGCACCGATATTCGTCTGGCAGCAGTTGCTCGCGATACCGGCCTTCCGGCGCCTGACCCCACGGCCAGCGTCGAACGTGCGCAGAAGCCGGAGAAGGAGACCTCCCGCGAAGCAACCCGCCTGCTTGTGGATCTTTATCGCGCGCAAGCTTCAGGCCCACTGAGCAGTGCAGCACCGGATGATCTGCGAGCGGACCGTTTTGGGCTGCAGCGTTCCCACGTCCGCGTCGACGCTGCTGAAGCGCCCCGCCAGCACCACAACCCTGGCGCGTATGTGCCCGGCAAGGAGCTCATCCGCGGCATGGAGATCGTTGTAGCCCCGGAAATCACCGAGGACCCCGATACCATCATCGCCGCCCTAGCCCGCGAGGAGCTCAACTACTCGGAAAAGCTCACCCGAGAAACGTCCCTGGTGGTCTGCAACATCACCACCAACCTCGTGGGCAAGCCCATGCACGCTCACCGCAAGGACATCCCCCTGATGTCCGACGTTGCCTTCCTTGCCGCTCTCGAGCGCATCGAGGAACCCACGGAGCCAGAGGAAGAATCCGGGTCTAAGTCAACGGGTAGCTCGGGCGGACGCCACAGCAGCGGACAATCCAACCGCAATCGTTCCACGAACAAGAACCGCCGCCGCTCGCGCCGCAAGTCCTCCGGTACTCAGCACTCTGCCAAGCAGGAACACGCGCAGAAGAAGCACCAGGGCTCTTCGTCCGACGGATCTGCGAGTGACAAGCCCGCCCAGTCGGACTCCGACTCGAACAACCGGAACAGGGGCGGCAATAAAGGTCGCCGCCGTCGCCGGCGCGGTGGACGTGGCCGCCGCGGTAGTGGCAACCACCAGAAGCAGCAAAACTCGGGACACAACCGCTCACACAACACCGATAGCTAAGGTCCCCCGACTACTCTGGGGAACATGAATTTTAACTTCCGAAGCGCGTTTTCTTCTGCGCGCACTGCGGTTGCTACCACCGCTGCGGCGCTGGCCACCACCGCCTCGCGCGCCACGGGCCGCGGCGCGGGCGGCATGATTGGCGGACTCATCGCCAATGCCATCGACCCCACCATCATGCAGAACTTGGCCAAGCAGCGCCCGGCTATCCTGGTCACCGGAACCAACGGCAAGTCCACGACCACGCGCATGCTGGCCGCCGCAGTGCGCGCCGAACACACCGTGGCCACCAACGATGGTGGCGACAACATGGATGCGGGAATCATCTCCGCACTCTTGGCCGGCAAAGATGCGAGCCATCTAGTCCTTGAGGTAGACGAGCTTCACGTTCCCCACGTCGCGGATAATCTCAACCCCACCGCGCTGGTGCTGCTGAACCTTTCCCGCGATCAGCTGGACCGCGTGGGTGAGATCAACAAGATTGAGCGCGCCTTGCGCGGCGCCGTCGAGGCCCACCCGGACATGCTCGTCATCGCCAACTGCGATGACGTCCTCATGACCTCCGTGGCCTATGACGCGAAGAATGTCATTTGGGTTTCCGCGGGTGCCGGCTGGATGGGTGAATCCGTCACTTGCCCGCGCACTGGGGGCCACATCGTGCGCGAGGGCGAGGACTGGCACGCGGTCAAGCCGCTTGCCGACGGCCGCGAATTCCGACGCCCCACCCCCACCTGGGCAGTGACGGAGGACGGGCTGGTGAGCCCGGAGGGCGTCGATAAGCTGCGCCTTTCCCTCCCAGGCCGCGCGAACCGCGGCAATGCTGCCCAAGCCGTCGCCGCCGCGGTTGAAGCTTTCGGCGTGGACCGCCACAAGGCCATTGCCGCTGCGGAAGGCGTCGATGATGTGGCCGGACGCTACTCCACCATCACGCTGGGCAAGCGCACGATTCGCCTCCTCCTGGCCAAGAACCCGGCCGGCTGGCAGGAAGCGCTGTCCATGGTGGACCGAGAGGCAGATGGCTTGGTCATCGCCGCCAATGGCCACGTCGCCGACGGTATTGATATGTCCTGGCTGTGGGACGTGCGCTTCGAAGACTTCGAAGGTATTCCCGTCAAGGCAGCGGGTGAGCGCGGCACCGACCTCGCAGTGCGTTTGGTCTATGCGGATATCTCGCACGAGCTCATCGCAAACCCACTCGCCGCTATTCAATCCTGCCCGGAGGGCCGAATCGAGGTCTTGGCCAACTACACCGCCTTCCGTGATCTGAAGAAGGCCCTCACCGCCGCAGCAGCAAAGGAGCACTCGAATGACTAGCCTGCAGATTGGCCTCATCCTCCCTGACATCCTGGGTACCTACGGCGATGACGGCAACGCCCTGGTCCTGCGCCAGCGCGCCCGCATGCGCGGCCACGAGGCTGAGATCGTGCCCATCAAGCTAGGTGAGCCGGTGCCGGATTCTCTCGACGTCTACACCCTTGGCGGCGGCGAGGACACCGCGCAGATTCTCGCCGCGGAGCACCTCATCGCCGATGGCGGCCTGACCCGCGCGGCGGCCGCGAAGCGCCCGATTCTGGCGATTTGCGCAGGCCTACAGGTACTCGGCGAGTCCTTCCGTGCGTCCGGCCGCGTGGTGGATGGTGTGGGGCTCATCGACGCCACCACCGCCTCCATGACCGAGCGCGCTATCGGTGAGGTAGCCACGGAACCGACCAAGGCCGGAATCACCGCTGAGCTCACCGAGCCGCTCACCGGTTTTGAGAACCACATGGGTGCAACCATCCTGGGGCCTGCCGCCCAACCGCTGGGAACGCTCACGCGCGGAACCGGCAATGCGGATACCGCCGCCATTCTGGACCTCTCCGACAGGGCCGTCCAGCGCGGTGCCGAGGGCGCGGTACAGGGCAGCGTTATCGCCACCTACATGCACGGCCCCGTCTTGGCGCGCAACCCGCAGTTGGCGGATCTGCTACTGGCCAAGGCCATGGGAGTCGCGCTCAGCGAACTTGAGCCCTTGAACATCCCCGCCATTGACCAGCTGCGCACCGAGCGTTTTAACGCCTCGGAGCCGCCGCGCTCGCAGCGCTAGATATCAATAGAAGTAACTAACTGAACCGATTGACCACAACCTTCGGCACACGGTACCGTAGGCAACGGACGCACTAAGGTGCTCCACTTCCGAAGCTCGTGTTGTTCACACGAGCTTTCGCGTATCCAGGGGGTGTTCCTATATAGTTTGTCAACCTCGCGGGTGGATTAGCCGGGGTTATTCGGCAGGGCGAAGGCGATCCCTCGCCCACTTTTCGGCCTCTTCAGTCGCAGCGGTAGACGCGTCCAGAGCGTTCACGATGCTCCGTTGCTGGCCACCATCAAGACGATCCTACTGCTCGTTCAAGGCCGCGACGATGATCGCCTGGGCGTGCACGCTGACCCCAATCTGAGTGTTCCCGATACTGCCCAGGAGCAGCGAGCCCATATGACTACTTGTTCAAGCCGGTTAGAATCCAAGCACTACCCGGATTATCCAGAGAAAAAGTGAGAGCAACTGTCGTTGACTCCATGATTAAAGAAGACGGACTTGATGGAGAACACAGATCGAGAGCCTGTCGAGAGAACCTCACCCATTGTTCGCTGTCGCCCTTTCCTCTAAGAAAGAGGAAGTTTTCGTGATCGGAGAAGCCGTGTTCTGGAACAGGGGGATCATCAGCCATAAGTGTTTCTTTGACTGTTTGATACGGAGTGTATGGGCACACGAGCGAAAACTCAGTCCACTCTGGTCCGTAGAGTTCCTCCAGTGTGATGGACTCAGTAACGGGCATTGCATGTCCCGATCGTCCTAGGGACGCGAGATGAGAAGCCAATGGGTCATCAAAACTACAAGAGGAGAGTAATAGGGAGACAATACTAGTGAACCCTATCCGCGCCATCATGCGTCTCATTAACATAAACCCCTTCTCGTGCCTATCCTAGGAAAGTGGAGATAGCAGTCCAATGCTAGCCCAGAGGGCGCACTGGTTCAGAGCAGAAGCTTCGTCGCCACTACTTGCGAAAGCAAATCCAAGAAATCGACCTTGGGCATTGTTATACAGGTCCATGCTGGTCTCATCCGCTGGCCCCTGAGCGACAGTTTCGTGGTTAGTAGCAATGCGTTCAGCTGCATCTGCACCGATTCTCATCGTCATCAGGGCATTCCACGAGCAGTGCCGAAAAACATCGCCCTTTCCATTGTGGAGTGATGTGGCGCCAGGAAACCGGTTCTGCGCTTCCATACTCGCGGTTGTGGCTGCCTGATTGGCGATGCCGCATGATACTACATCGACCAGCGCGATGCAGGACAGCATTTCAAGGCCCTGGATATATATCCGGTAGGGGTCCGACTGGGCGGTCGCAAAAGGCGCTACCTGAGGATTGATGTCAGTGACCCTGGCACGTTCAACTGCAGCAATGATTGCGCGTTGTTCATTAGCTGACAGGGATGCGAAGTAACCGTACGGGTCGGCTCGAAGTAGAAAGCCATCTTTACCAAACAGTTCAGTGCGCAGATTGGATCTTTGCCCTACTTGGAAGGATTTCAGCCTACAAATATGACCCAGATTTCAAGGATTTCGACTGGGCAATCAAGTATTTCGGAAACCGACTAGCCCATGCGAGTAGTCCCCACAGCAAGATTCGTGCCGCAGGAACAGGTCGGGACGTTTATGCGAATCATCTTGGCAGCTACCGCAGTTGTTTTTCCAAACCCGAAATCCCCATGAGTCCTACCGATATGGAAGCTCTGGCGAAAAAGTTCAACGGTTAATTCTCTATTTTCTGAAGCGCCGGTTTAAACCGTTAGGCGGCCGCTCAACGCACGCGAAAGCGTCAGCTCATCGACGAACTCAAGGTCGCCGCCCAGCGGCATGCCGGAAGCTAGGCGCGTGATTTTCAGTCCCGGGAAGTCTCGTAGCAGACGCACAAGATAAGCTGCGGTGGCCTCGCCCTCGGTGTTGGGATCGGTGGCGAGGATGACCTCGGTGATGTCCGGGGAGTCGTCGTAAAGCGGCTCCTCCGGGGTGGAGTCCGCCAGCTCTCGGTCCGGTAGCACGCCGCCGAGGCGCTGGAGTAGTTGCGAGATGTTGAGGTCCTTCGGGCCCACGTTCGCCAACGGATCGAGTGCGCCGCCGAGCACGTGATAGCGGCCGTCATATTCGCCGGTGCGCTCGATAACCTGAATGTCCTTGGGCTCTTCCACCACGCAGATGGTGGAAGCATCGCGCTGCGAATTGATACAGATGCGGCAGACTTCCTCGCGCGAAATATTGCAGCAGATGCGGCAGAAAGTCACACCATCACGCACTGCCCCCAGCGCCTTCTGGAGGCGATCAATCTCCTCTGGATCCTGATGCAACACGTGGAAGGCGATGCGTTGCGCTGACTTCGGGCCAATACCCGGCAGGCGCGAGAACTCATCGATGAGATCCTGCAGAGGTCCTTCAAACACGCAATGCTCCCCTCACTCAACAATCCCCTAAGCCCTAGCGGCTGGAGACACAACAAAAGGCCGCACTGCTCTCCACAAAGAGAGCAATCACGGCCTTTAAGTCTAACGCGCGACTTACTGGTTGCCGCCGAAGACATCCTGGATGGACGGACCATCGTAGTTCTGCTGGGACTGCCCCATGCCCTGGGACAGCGGGCCAATCTTCTCCTGGGCCAGGCGGCCAGCAGCAGCGTGAGCCTCCTTGAAGGCGCCAACGATGAGGTCCTGCAGGGTATCGATATCCTCCGGGTCGACGACGGACTTATCAATGGACACGCTCTGCAGCTCAGCGCCACCGGTCATGGTGACCTTCACCAGGCCATTGCCAGCGCTACCCTCAACGGTGGCGGCCAGGATTTCCTTCTGAGCCTTCTCCAGCTCAGCCTGGACGCGGGCGGCCTGCGCCAGGATCTCGTTCATGTCATTTGCCTGCTGCATCGGGTCGTTCTCAGTCATGCTAAAAATCCTTTCACACGGTTATTTTCACTACGGGCCAAGTGTACAGATGCCACGCTAGAGCCGCCGCGCTCCCAACTCCTGTGCGAGAAGCTCCATCGCGACTTCCGTGGCATTGCGGTGGTCCATCTCGCCGGCGTTCTGCGCGGCCTCCATCATCTCGCGTTCCTCATCCGCGCGGGTGTATTCCGGCTGCGAGGCGGGAGCTTGTTGAGGCGCAGACTGTTGCGGCGGGACAGGTGCTTGGCCTGCGCTTTCCGGCGCCCCACCCATCCCTGTCGGCGGACCGTAGTTCTCCGGTGGTGCTTCGAACTCACCCTCGTCCGGGCCCGGCTCCGGCGGCAGCGGAACGCCGTTGCCAAACTTGGGAACCTTGGAAAACTCTTCATCCCGCTGGGCTGCTACTTGGCTCGCTTGCGCGATGCGTGATCGCCATTGGCTGCCACGGGCCTCCCTCTTTGGGGGCACTGCTGCCCCGCGCGGGGCAGCTTCCGGTCGCGTGCCTGCCTCCTCGCGCGCACCGTGCTGAGACTGGGGCTGATCCGCCGTCATTTCAGACGACGGCCCCTGCTGCCCGATCCGACGCGGCGCGCCCCACGGGTCATCGCTAGCGTCGCCGCGTTCCTTCGCCTCGGGCTCGCTGGTCTTGTCGACCTCATCAGATTCTGTTGCGGCTGCGGAAGCTGGCGCAGTTTCGGAAGAGTGCGAATCAGTAGCGTTGTCCTGAGTCTCCGGACTCTCTGCCTCCTCGTCGGGCTCGGCGGCCTCACGTGGCGGTTGGTTGGGGTTCCACTGGGTACGTTGAACTGGCTCAGTCACCGTGAACCCGTGGGCCTTCGGGTCGGTGCCGATGACACACGTGACCTTCAGGGTGCGGTTGAGCTCCTCCTGAAGGACGGTCACGATGACCTCGTTGGTGCCTGGAGAATTGATGCGTTCCGCCAGCGCACCGGTGGTGTGCCCAAGAACCAGGGTGTCATCACGCACGCCGAGGACACGGGCTTCGGCAAGCATGATTTCAGCGACCTTGTTGCGACGGCCAATGGTGGCGCGCAGGTCCGACCACCGCCCGCGAATCTCCGCGGCTGGGTCGTGCGGCTGCTCAGGCTCAGGATGCTGTTCTTGAGCCTGTTCTTGTTGTTCCGTCTGCTCCTGTTGCTGCTGTTCCTGTTGCTGGCGCTCCGGCGGCTCTTGGCGCTGTTTAGCCTGGTCTGGCTGCGGCTCAGGCTGCGCCTCCGGCTGTGCAGGACGCTCTGGCACTTGGGGCTGCGAGTCCTCGGGGGCTGGGGGCTGCTGCACCTGCTGGACTGCTTCCTGAGCCTTGTCGGCCTGCTGCGGTTGCTGCAGTGGTTGCTGTTGCTGGGCCTCTTGCTTTGCTGCTTGACGGCTGCGGCGCTGCGCGATGATCGCCGCAGCGGCGGCCGCGGGATCCTGGGCGCTGGCGACCGCAGATTGCTGGCGCTGTGCAGGCGCGGTGGGCTGCCCTGCGGGTGCCGAAGGCTGCGCTCCCGCACCTTGCGGGGCAGCGGTGGGTAGCTGACCGGCCGCTGCCGCTGCGGGGGCGGCACCAACGATGAGGTGCGCACACAAAATTTCTAGAAGTAGCCGTGGGGACGTCGCTCCCCGCAGGGAGGACACGCGCTCGTTGACGGTTTCCGCCAGGTAGGCCAGCTGCGGGCCAGAGAAGCGCTGCGCCTGGGCAGTCAGTACTTCCCCGCGGTCAGTCGGAGCCGAGACCAAACCTTCCTCCAACGCGGATGGCACGGCCTGCAAGATCATCAAATCCCGCAAACGATCCAAGAGGTCAATAGCAAAACGACGGGGATCGTGGCCGGCTTCAATGACATCGTCGACAAGCCGGAAAAGCCCCGCTTTATCCTGGCTAGCCAGAGCCTCAATCGTGTTATCCAGCAAGCCCTCGTCCGTGACACCCAGAAGCGGACGGGCCACATCGTAGGTCAAGCCATCGGGCCCCGCGCCCGCCAACAGCTGGTCCAGGATGGATAACGTGTCACGCGGTGACCCGCCGCCGGCCTGGATGACCATGGGGTACACGGTGTCATCCACGTGGACGTTCTCCGAGGCCACGGTGCGCTCCAACAGCCCCTTCATCGCCGGCGGGGTTAGCAGGCGGAAGGGGTAGTGGTGGGTACGCGAGCGGATGGTGCCGATGATCTTTTCCGGCTCCGTCGTGGCAAAGATAAAGATCACGTGCTCCGGTGGCTCCTCCACCACCTTGAGCAAAGCATTGGCACCGGAGGCGGAAATCATGTGGGCCTCATCGATGATGAAGATGCGGTAGCGCGACTCCGCCGGCGCGTAGTAGGCGCGGTCACGCAGCTCACGCATGTCCTCGACACCATTGTGGGAAGCGGCATCGAGCTCCGTGACATCCAAGTTGCCCGGCCCGCCAGGGGCCAGCGAGACGCAGGAATCGCACACCCCGCACGGCGTGGAGGTGGGGCCCTGTTCGCAGTTCAGCGAGCGGGCCATGATGCGCGCAGACGACGTCTTTCCGCAGCCACGCGGGCCGGAAAAGAGGTAGGCATGGTTAATACGCCCCGCATCAAGGGCGGCGGACAACGGCGTGGTGACCTGCTCTTGGCCTACCACTTCCGCGAACGTTGCTGGACGATATTTCCGGTAAAGAGCCACGGTTAGTCAGTCTAGCGTCTCGCCCCGACACGTCACTCCGAGCGCTGCCAATCCAGTAGATCGATGCCTTGCTCCGCCACCGCCTGCTGCAGCGCCGGCACGCCTTCCTCGACGGCGTAGGCGTACTCGGCGTCGCTCAGCATCAGCAGTTGGCAGACCAGTGTCAGGCGGCCCTCCTCCGCCACCTGCGGGGTCTGGCCACCCCACAGGTACGGGGCGATGAGCATGCCATGACGCACGCTCACGTGGGCGAAGCGCTCGTCCCCTTCAGCAAAAAGTTTGGGCAGGAGCAAACCCGGCTGCGCGGGCAGCAAGCCTGCTGACTCTGTGAGCAATGCCGCTGCCGCACTCACTGCAGCAGCCGCTTCAGCCTGGTTGGTGCGGGCGACGGTGAGGAGCTCGCAGCGCACATCGATCCCCTGCTCGGCGTGCGCCAAGCCGGTATCGACGTCGGCGAAGCCACAAGTGACCGCAAGGGACTGCTCACCCTCCAGCGAAGCTAAGCCCAAGCGCTGCCCCTCGACATTCTTAAACGCCAGTTCAGCGGGAATAATCTGGTCGAGCCAGTAGGCCGTCTCGTCAGAGTTGATTGCCTTATGCCCCCAGCTTCTCCAGTGCGGCGAGCAGCACACAGGTGGCCACGCCATCCATTGCTGCCTCAACCTCTTCCTGCGGCGGCAGGGACGGGGCCAAGCGAATGTTGTGGTCCTTCTCGTCCTTGCCGTAGGGGAAGGCCGAGCCAGCCTTGGTCAGGAGAATGCCGGCATCGCGGGCCAGCTCCCACACGCGGGTCGCGGTGCCCTCCAGCACGTTCAGGGAGATGAAGTAGCCACCCTCCGGGTGGGTCCAATCAGCGATTTCGTGATGGGTGAGGTTCTTATCCAGGATGCGCAGAACCGCTTCGAACTTCGGCGCCAGCAGCGCAGCGTGGCGGCGCATAACCGCACGCACGCCCTCGGCGGACCCAAAGAACTCGTAGTGTGCCAGCTGGTTAATCTTGTTCGGGCCAATGCCGCGGATTCCGGCATGTTCCAGGTACCACTTCAGGTTGTCCGCGGAGGATCCGAAGAAGCTCACGCCGGAGCCAGCGAAGGTGATCTTCGACGACGAGGACATAGCCCAGAAGCGGTCCGGGTTACCTTCCTGCTCTGCAATCTCCAGAATCGGCAGAACCTCCGGGAAGTCCTCGGTCAGCGTGTGCACGGCATAAGCGTTATCCCACACGATGCGGAAGTCCGGTGCACCGGTCTCCATCGCTGCAAGGCGGCGAGTCTTCTCTTCAGAGATGACAGCGCCCGAAGGGTTGGAGAACATCGGCACTACCCACATGCCCTTGACCTGCGGGTCCTTGGCCAGCTCCTCTACCGCCTCGATGTCCGGGCCGTCTTCTTCCATCGGCACCGAAATCAGCTCGAAGCCGAAGGATTCCGTGATGGCGAAGTGGCGGTCATATCCCGGGGTGGGGCAGATCCACTTGATGGTCTCTTCCTTGGACCACGGCTTCTCAGAGCTGTTGGTGCCGAAGGTGTAGGCCCACAGGATGAGGTCATACATGATGTTGAGGGAGGAAGAATCCGCCGCGATGAGGAGCTCCGGATCCATGTTGGTGAGCTTGCCCCACAGTTCACGCAGCTCCTTGATGCCCTTCTGGTTACCGTAGTTACGCAGGTCATTGCCTGCGGCATCGGTGTAGTGGCCGCGGCCCGGCAGGACGAGCAGATCATTGGACAGATCAAGCTGAGCCTTAGACGGCTTTCCTCGGGTCAAGTCAAGTTCCAAACCCTCAGCCTTGAGGGCCTCGTAGTCCTTGCGCACCTGCGCGGCAAGCTCAGTAAGCTCGGACTTTTCAAGATTAAGAAGAGACATCCGTCTTCCTTCCGGGACGTAGTGCGGACATATGGCAACCATACTAACGCCCCGTTACATCCCCCGTGTTAAAGCACACAAAATAAAAGGGGACCCCGCGCACCCGCCAGAGCCTCCTGACCCTTGCTGCATTCCTGCCCTGGGGGAGTTCAGAGGATGGACGCCACGCGGAATCCTGCGGTCTAGCCTAGCGTGCCTTGCTTGTCGACGCCAAACCGCTCCCCCACCGCCCGGCTCCCGCTCCGCTTCCAAGCGCACTTCTTACCTCGCGCCCCTAAATCCTCAAGTTCTTCGCGCTGACCTGGCGATTTTGCTTCATTAGGGGGCTCATGTAATGTTTCTCAGCGGAGGATTCGACTAGCGGCCTATGTCACACGCCTGGAACGCGTGCGGGAGTCACATCCCTCAGGGGTTCAAATCCCCTATCCTCCGCCACTGGGAAATCCCGGGCTTCACAGCATCACGCTAAGAGGTCCGGGATTTCTCGCATTTAGCACTGCGGACCCTTAAGCCTTAAGCCGCCCGGGCAAAAGGAACCAAAGTAGGGGAACCATTTGCGGGACCCCAGACGGAAAACCCCAGGTGATTACATGTGATTCTTCGCATAAGGTGTCAGCACTTTGGTTTCTTTGCAGCCCGTCTGCCAGCCGTGCAATCCAACCCAAACGCTGTTAATCGAACTCGGGAGCCTCGTAGCCGTCTTCCTTGAGCCACTCCACGTGTGGCGGGGTGTTCATGCCCCACTCGGTGCGGGCAAGCAGGAAGGCCTCTTTCACCTCGGCCTCGCCATAGCCGCCATCGCGCAGGTACTGGCGGAAACCGTTGGGCCCAGGTTCTTTGATCCAGAGCCACACGTAGTCATCCAGTGTGCTATCCCCCAGGATGTCTTCCATGCCCGCCGGCAGCAGCTCACGCCCAGCGCGCACGCGCTCCTCCAAGTCCTCTTCGAAGAAGTCATAGAGGTAGTCCAGACCGTCTTCCAGATGGGCGTACTCAAAGGCTTCCATGCTGCTCCGTTCTACACCGTTCCATCCCAGACAAAGGGCTCCCGTGAAAGCTTATCGGGGATAAAGCGTTCGAGGAGGTCCGCGGCGGTATTAATCCCTTCGGCGTCATATCCCAGCGAGCGGGAGAGCAGGCGGATCACATCGCTTAGTTCTCGCCCCGGATCCGCGAGTAACTGGCGGAGAGTTACTGCCCCATCGCGCTTGGACAGGCGGACGTTGTCCGAATTCAGCACGAGCGGGACATGAACGAACTCCGGCTCCGGATAGCCCAGCTTGTGCGCCAGGTAGGCCTGACGCGGGGCGGAAGACAGCAAGTCATCGCCGCGCACGATCTGATCGACACCTTGGAAGGCATCGTCAACGACAACCGCCAAGTTATAGGCCCAGTCCATACCCTGGCTCGGATCCGCCGGGGGCTGGCCGCCACGGCGCAAGATGAAGTCATCCACCTCCCCGGTGTACTCGCCGGCGAAGGCGTCATGGATGGTGAAGGAGGAGACGTCAGCACGCAAGCGTATGGCGGGCACGCGGTTCTGGGCGGCGAGCTCGGCGCGTTTGGCCTTGCGCTCGGCGTCACTGAGATCGCGGCACGTTCCCGGATACTGCCCAGGAATAGTATGCGGCGCACGGGAAGCTTCCTGGATATCTTTGCGCGAGCAGTAACACTCAAAGGTAGGAAGCTGCGCCAGCGCCGCCTCATAAGCCGCATAGCGATCCTGCTGGTAGATGACTTCCCCGTCCCAGTCCAGGCCGAGCGCGGCAAGGTCCTCCAACTGGCGTTGTGCCGACTCCCGGGAGGAGCGCTGCGTGTCAATGTCTTCTACGCGAACAAGGAAGCGGCGCCCACTGCTTCGGGCGTAGAGCCAAGCCAGCAACGCCGTGCGCAGGTTACCCAGATGCAGATCTCCGGACGGGCTCGGGGCATAGCGCCCAGCGGGGCTGAGAAAATCCATGGCAACCAGTCTACGAGGAGTCCCGCGCGCGTCGGGGTCCTCTACTAGAATCTCCCCCATGGCTTCTGATGCGACGTATCCCCTGCTTGATTCTGCCGACGCCGAGAAGATGCTCGCCTTCGCGCGGGCCCAGGCGCCGGGGGTTTCTCTCCCCACCGATGAATCCGCCCACATTGATGAGCAGATCAACCGAGTACTCGCAGATGACAGGTTCTTGGGCAGCGTGGAGGACGCCGTCCCCGCCGCCCAGTACCTAGAAGCCCGCGAAACCCTTCGCGTGGCTGCCGGCACCATCGAGAACATCGACGATTCTCTCACCATTGCCTCACTGGGCGCGCTGACCGGACAGCCTGCGCTCGTGGCTACCGGCTATACCCGCGTGGCCCGCGCATGGCTGGATAACAACAACACTGAAGCGGCAGAGAAATTCGCAGCCAAGGCCGCTGCAGCTGGCGACGACACGGCGTTGAATGAAATTGCCGCAGCGCGCACCGCGGCCAGCCAAAAAGACTTCTCTGAATCCGCCCCCACCAGCGCGGAGGTGTCCTCCGGCTCCGCCAGCAACACCTCAAGCACCGACAGCAATGTATCACTGGCCGTGCTCCAAGAGCGCCTAGAATCTGCCAAGAGCGGTGAAGCGAGTGCAGTGAAAGGACACGCTGCTGAATTCGTGGCTATCAACGACGCCGTCACTGGAGGAGATTTCGACGGCGCAGGGGCCACGATGGGTGACATCCTCCGCACCATCCTCGAGTCCGCCGTGGGCGCGCTGTGGGCATCTAATTCTGCCGCCGACTGCGAGCGCGTGGCTACGCAATCTTTCACCATCCTCTCCAACGCACGGGCGGACGAGGAGTACCAGCAGCTCCCCGCAGTGATGCTAGCCCGCTTCTATAGCGATGCTGCACAGCACTCTTCTTCAGACTTAGAGCAGCGCGTGGCCTGCTTTGCCGCTGCTGCCCGCGAGTTCCAACGCTGCGGAGACCTCGATGGCGAGCTCCATGCTTTGCTCAAGACCGTGGCCCTCGATGTTCGCCACAGCGATCCAGAGGAGGCCTATGACATCTTGGCCTCGCGCTACGTGGATTCGCTCAAGCTCCAGAGCCTTCCCGTATCCGCCAAGTGGACCGTCCTGTATTCCGAAAGCCTCCGCTTGCAGGCGCAGGACATGTTTAAATCCACCCAGGTTTTGCTCGATTTCTTGGACCGGCACTCTGTCGCCGAAGCCACGACGCCGTCGGAGCAAAACGCCATGGCGGAGGTCGCCGAACTTTTAGGTGATCGCTACTCTTCCGCCGACGCAACAGACCGCGCGCGCAAGATGTACCACCTTGCGTTCAACCTCTTTGCCAAGGCCAATAATGTGCGCGCTCTCGAGGAGCTGCGCAAGAAGGCCTAAGCCCCGCGGTGCACGGGGCCTAGGCTTGTCACGCTTGGCCGCCGAACCACTGCCGGTTCGCAGGCAGCCACAGCAGCACAATGACCACCGCCGATGCGATGGACGCGGGCATGACCGAACTCGCCGGAATGAGCAGCACCACGATGGCGCTGATAACGGTCAGCGCAATCCGCGCGGACTGCTGCGCGTGCAGCACATAGGTGGTGAGGGCACACACCAAGAGAACCAGTACGGCAAGTAACACGCCGAGCTCAGTGGAGAGCTGGTCCGTGCGGCTTACCGCCGCCGGGCTGTTTTCAAAGGCGATGAGCCGGCAGATGTTGTATACCGCGTAGCTCGTGATGAAGACCTCCAGTACCGCTGCAATCTTCAACGGCCACGGTGCCCATTGCGCCTTCATATCGGCGGCACGGCGGGTCTGACGGACAGAATCGGTGACTGCACCGTAGCGATAGTCCGGTGCGGGCGCGGCAGGCGAGCCTGTCGGCGGGGTTCCTGGGGGTTGTGGGCTACCGAAAGTCATGACACATCCTGCGCAAAGACGCCGCGTTGGCTCAGCAACCAACGAATGGGATCCAGAACGCGGTAGGGCGCAATGCCGCTGCGGGCTAGCTGGCGGCCCGTCGGGGCCTCACCCAACGCGGAGACCACGAAGAAGCTACCGCCACGCGGAGCTGCCGAATAGATCTTGTTGATGAGGTCATTAGCACCTAAGAAGCGCAACAGCGATTCGGCTTCAAGGTGGACCATCCAGCGGTCCGAATCGCGGAAGTTCCACCCGGTATCCCGGCGGAAAGCGGAGCCGCGGTTGGCCATGAGTTTCTTCCAACGCACGTCATCCACCTGCTCAAGTTTCTGCACCGTGTCGAACTTCGAGATGGTCACGGCCAGTGGCGGCGGGGTATCCGTATCGAGCAGCGCCAGCAGGTTGTCCAGAACCCGCAGGGAATCCGCACCGAGCTCACCAATATTGGGAATCAGACCGTGGATAAAGTCCTGAATTTGCTGCACACGCAGCGGGTCAAAGAGGAAAATCACCAAATCCGCGTGGGAGAAGAAAGCGAGGTTCTCGCGGTCGGCTTCGTTCTCTGGCGGGTTCTCCAAGTCTTCGCCCGCCACGTCGCGGAAGACCAAGTAATTCATGCGCTCGTGTCCCTGTTCATCAGGCCACTTACCGAGCTCAAAAATCAGTGGGTCGCGCTGGTAGGCGTCGGTAGCCACCGCACTTGGCGTGGGGTCCATGGCACGCATCTCCTCAAAGAGCGGCTTCTCATAAACCTCGGCGTAGCGCTCGCGCGTGGATTCATCCGCCGCTTGGACGGAGCGGTTGTGCTTGTGCGCCAGCTGCTTGAGCTGCTTGATCATCACCGCGGTGTAGAGCGACTTACCGGAGTTACGCGCGCCGGCCATGGCCACGCAATGTGTCACGGCGTCGGTCCATCCCTGCGGCAGCTCCCGGTTGGTGTATGGGCTTACCGTCACACCATCCTCGAGCGGTTTAAAGGTCCACGGGCAACGTGCCTGGCTCATTAGTTCCTCTCTTTCAGCATGGCAGTGACGCGGTCAGTCAATTCCGAAAGCTCCGTGTTCGCGCCGGATTCGAGCTGCTTGACGACGTCCCCGTCGATCACCGCGTACGCCACATGAGCCGGGGTTCCGTTGATTCGCGCGAGCTCCAGCTCCTGGCGTCCGATAGCGCTCGTGATGAGCACGACGGTGGGCACCTGGGTTTCCAGCATGGAAGTCACGGGAGAATCGGTGACGTAGATGACCAGCGAGGACGTGGAGGTGAGAGTCGGCAAGCGCCACGGCCGCTGACCTACACGCTCCGCTCCACTATCAATGACGTCCGCGATGAAACGGGTCAGCTCATCCACCTTATGGGTCTCGATGCTGTCCTGCCCATCAGTGGCGCGGAAGTGCCGGAAGGCATCCGAGAGCGCATCGATATATTTGGCGGTCGCCTCGACGATCTTCGGTGTGACATTGATCTGCATGGAGGCGGAACCATCGACGACCACGGTGACATTATCAAGGCCTGCGACATCCAGCTCCGCGCGACGCATCTTGGAGCGCACCTCGCGGGCGGAATCGGTGATTCCGGCGCCTTCGGTCGTGCCGAATGCTTCTAAGTGGTAGCTGCCGGATTCCGGGGTGACCTCGGCGAGGCGTTCGGCGGAGTCCTCGGCGGCGTCGATAAGCACGCGCGGGAACGTCACCGAATCACTCGAGTTGCTCACCGTCAGGCGGACCTCGCTGCGCAGGCCGAAGGTCCCATTCCGCTTCGGGCGCACGACGATGGTGGCGCGCTCGGGCAGGGAGTGCACCATGATGGAGAGGTCGTGGACGCGCACGGCATCAACGCCTTCTCCCAAAATCGCCAGCTCCATGGAGGCGCCGCCGGTTCCCATCTCGAAGGCTTCGACGCGCAGGATGCCGTCTGAGCCGATGCGGCGGGACTCTCCGTCCCGCAGTGTGTATTTAGCCATGACGCTTATTTCCTTCTCTTACCTTCCGTGGAATCCCATGTTTCGACCGTGCTCACCGAGAGCTGCTCCCCGGTGTTGCCATGCTGTGTTCGGTTCAAAATGCGATGGGCCCGGTCGTTGCTGCATGGGAGCTGAGCGCTCCGCCAGCAACTGTGTCGTGCCATCTAGCAACATGGCGACGCGCCCCGTGGCATAGCGCTCGCAATGATCCAGTGCGATGATTCCGGCGAAGTGCGTAGCGGTGAGGTATCCGATGTGCTCGAGCTCGCGGTCCTCCCAGGGCTGCAGGGCATCCTCTGCTAGGAGGTTGAAATCCCGCGGGAAGTAGAAAACCCAGGAGGCAACAATCGCGGACATCAACAGCTTGTCCAACCCCTCACCCAACGAGTTTTTATCGAGGTAGGCCAGCTGGATGGAGCGACCACGGTGGGTATCAAGGTGCTCGATCCACCAGCGCGGATCGAATTCCTTGAGCCTATGCCACTCCTCGGCGCTGAGCCCAGGAACGTTGGCGTTGCCGCCCGACGCCGTTGCCGGCGCGGTGTCTGCACCAGCTGACGGCGCGGCCTCCGCCTTCGTGGCAAAAGGGTTCTCCTGCGCCGTGTTCGGCTCAGGCGCATCGAGGGGATTTGGCGGAGTACCCGCGGGTCCATGACCCGGGAGCGCAAAAGGTGAGGAGTCTGCGATAGGTGCTCCGAAATCAGCTGGGTCCTGACCCCAAGAATCGTCAAAGCTCTGCGCGTCTCGCTGTGCAGGTTCGCTACCCGTTGCAGCGTTCTCCTCTGCTATGGGTGTCGAAACAGTGCGCTGCTCGGCCTGCTCTTGCTGTGGCTCCGGAGCCGCAGACTCAGCTTCTTCCGCGGCATTTTCTGCATAGGAGCTGACGTCTGGCAGGGCCTCATCGAGGGCGAACACGACCGGATTGCCGGGGATCGCCGTCTCCGCGAGACGCTGCTTCTCGCTCGGCGGCACCACGAGCATGGTGGAGGTGCTCAGCGGGAACTCATTGATGGCGGCGGCTTTTTCAAAAGTGGAGAAGCCGAAACCATCCTCCCCCACCTCGCGGGCGGTGGCAGCAATCCACAGCGCTGCCTGGTTATCAGGGGCCACGAGGATGACCAGGCCGTTGCGGGAATTCAACACTGTGGCCATGGCAGAAACCAGCGCACGGTTGAAGCTCGGATTCGGGTTCGGGGCTACCGCCTTGAACGGTGCGGGAAGCTTCTCTGGGTAGCGGAATTCGCCATCCAAAAACTCTTCCAACAACACGTCCGAGTGCAACGGTCCGCGCGCTGAGATCTTTTCCGGAATCTGCACCTTATCCACCTCGTAGATGGAAAAAGGTGCTGGGATGTCAGGAGAAAACAGGACCGTCGCCGGTGCCGGCGGGGTTCCCGTGCGCGAAATCGAGGTGTAGGTAAAGACGTTGCCGCCGCGGCCGGTCGCATCCAGGCCCGCGGGGACGGATACCATGGTGACCCACTTTTCCGCCTCAGGGGTGAGCGCAAAGACCGCTGTACGGCGAACCAGTTCCGCGCGCTGCTGGGCAGAGGGGAAATCCGGGATCGTCGTGCCGTTGTTGAGAGAGGTCGGCACGAAGGACACGAGCTCAGCCAACTCTTCTTGGGTGATATCACCGGCCTTCTGGCCTACACCCCAGCCACCGGCGCGGCCATTGGCACGGGAAAATGATGCATAGCTAAAGGCGCCGCCCATAACTACTGGCCTCCTTGAAAGTACTGATCCTGCGAATAATCCTGCCCGTAGTTCTGCTGGTCGTAGTTCTGCTGCTCATACTGCGCCTCATAGTTCGGAGCCTGATTCTGCACGGGTGGGTACAGCCCCAGTCGGTAGGACACATCGCCTTCTACCACCACAGCTTTATCTGATGCGCTCAGCGTCGAGGAAGCATCGCTGTAGCTTTCCGAGAAACCACTGAAGGCATCATCACCACCGAAGCTGTCGAACGAGGTATCAACCTGGCTATCAAAGCCCTCGACGGCGAACAGGCGGATGAAGCCGCCGCGCTGAATGCGCTCGCCTAATGCCACCGTGAAATCTGGGTGCTGCCCGCGCATCGGGCCCAAGCCATGAGCCACGTGCGTGGTGCTCTGCAGATTGGTCTCCACAATGCCGAGCGCCTCGCCGTCTTCGGGGAAAAGCGGCAGGCGGTCAGCTCGGTAGACCACCTGGCAGGAGAACTGGCGCTTATCGCCGTTGCCCAAGCTCCAGAGGAACACCCTGGCTTGGCCTTGGGAGGAATCGACCTCAAAGTCATAGGTCACTGGGCGCAGACCTTCGTACTGGATCACGCGCTCATTGCCCTCGGTGCGCTTGCCTGCGAAGACCGCATAAGGCTTCAGCCGCACGGTATCACCGTGCTGATCGAGGTGCAGGCGGATGCCTCCCTGGAGGTCGTAGTCCTCTTCGCGGATCTGATCGTGCTCGCGGTTGGTGGAGTACTCCACCGCCGTTGCACCCTTCGGCCAATCGAAGGTAATGAGCTGGCTGTCCACGCGCTCAATGAGCCGGAACTGGTCATCTTCAATGGACTGCACGCGCTGCAGCACCTTGGATTCACCTACCCAGGCATCAGCATCGTTGAAGTTCACTGGGGTGATGTAAACCTCGTACCAATCTGGCGGCCACGGCACCGTGGTGGTTTGGAAGGAGCCCGGTTCGGACACACCGCGGGTCTCACTGATAGCACTCGACAGTGCGCTTTCGACGTAGGTCTTCGGCACTGCGGACGTGCGCAGGTCCGCCTGCGGGGCGGTGGGCGTGAGATAAATCTTTACCTCGCCGGTCTTAGGCGAGTACCAATCCACCTCGATGGTGTCCTGTCCGTATTCGCTGCGGCGCTCGCAACGGGAGAGCTCCAGCTTCTCCAGCTCGCTGGCGAGCTTCACGGAGCGCTGGACTGCGACTTCGTCTTGGCTTTGCTCAGTAGCGCCGTGGAACTCCGCCTGGCCCAGCAAGGAGATGACGACGGTCTGTCCGGTCTCTTGCACCGGAATAGTCGCCTTGCGCCCGCTGCTGTCCACGTCTTGTTCGAAGCGCGGGGACAGCTTTTCCTTCTCGCTATCGCGGCAGGCATAAACCATGGCGCTCGAGTGCCCCGGCAGCAGGTCCCAAGACACCTGAATGGCGCCCTTGATGGTGGACACCTGAACGTTCACCGGCGGGAAGACCACGCCCGTGTCTCCCATGAATACCGGCTGGCTGTTGACAAGCTCACGAAGGTCGCGGCCCTTATAAGCCCATACCGCGTAGTGGCGCAAGCCTGTCTCGCCCGGCTCGTGTTCACGGTAGGCGGTTCCCTTCGTGTAGACGAGGGTGTCACCGGCATCCGGGGACGCCACCATCTCTGCGTCATCGGCGACGACTCGGTAGAACACCACCTCATCCGGCGCGTGCTCGAGCTCCGGCCACCACAGGCGCACCGGATGGCGCTGATCGGAATCCTCCGGCTCCGGTTCTGGCTCTATGCCGTAGCCAGGCTCTTCTTGAGATTCCTGCTCCAGCGCCGCCTCTTGCGGCACCTCGACTTCAAACTCGATGCCGGGGGCTTCCCAGTTCGGGTCCTGGCGAAACTGGTACTCCGCCTTAATCCCGAAACCAGGGATGGTGATGTAGTCCTCTTCGTTAACCTGAGTCTTTTGCTCTTCCTCTGCCTGCAGTGCCTCCCACTCGGCGAAGAAATCGTGCGGCTGTGCCGCTGCTTGCGCCGGTTGGGGTTGAGCCGCGGAACCTGTCTGCGCTACACCGGCGGCTGCAGCGGCACGCTGTGCTTGCTCGCGTTGGCGGGCCTGCGCTTCAGCCTGTGCGGCGCGCTCGCGTTCTGCGCGCTCCTGTGCCGCGCGCTCCTGCGCAGCACGTTCCTGGTCCACCGCAGCATTGCGCGCCTGCGCGCTCAGCTCCGGGTACTCCACCGCTTCGCCGTTATACGCGGCGGCAATCTGCTCGGCGAACTGCCTAAACGGCGCTGATACAGCTGCACGCACATCATCGGCGTTTACGCGCTTGAGCTGGTGCAGGGACTTAAGCTCACTCAGCGGCACATCCGCAATCGAAGGTTTCTGATTGTGTGTCATCAACGTTCCTTAAGAAGGTCTCGTCAGAAAGTTTCGTCGAGGTCTGAGAGGTCCGGCGCTTCCGGCCGGCCAAACGACGGCTGCGCAGTCGGGCTTTCGCTATTGCTCTGCCCCGGCGACTTGAAGCCCATGTGGTCCATGTCATCCAGATCATCCAAGGAGAAGTCCGAGGAATCCTTAAAGGACGGAGCACCAGACGCCGCATCCGGGATCAGGTACTTGAAATCAGTGATCCTTCCGTACTGCACCACGGTCACAGAACGTGAGAGCTGACTGGTCAGTGCGGTCTGGCTGTCCACCTCCACGATGCGGGTGCGCGAGCCGTCGATTTCGGTATATCCTTCAGCGCCGCCCGCATTGGTCAGCGCATTGGGGCTAAAGGCCTGAAGAGCACCCTTTTCCTGGTTCATGCCGTCGAGGAACTCGGCGGTGCTCTGAACGCGGCTGCCGCCTTCCTCGCGGAAGGTCACGCGACTGAGGTATTGCTGCAAGCTGCGGGCCATGCGTGGATCCGTAATGACCTTCTGCCATTCCTGTTGCTTGAGGTCGCGGTCCTGCATATAAGGGTGGTCAAGGCTGCGCGATAGGTTATCTAACGCAGTGCTGGAGCCGAGGCCAGCCATGCCCCACATCTCATTGAGCGCCACGGCCGAGTGGCCAGTGCGGTTGCGCTCAAAGGTGTCATTCATGTCATCGAGGAGGGACTTGAGCGAGCGGTGTGCCCACTCCGTCTGGAAAATGTGGGAGCGGATTTCATCCGTCATGCGCACGGCATCATCGCGGTTGAGCACGGCCTGAGCAATGCGAGCGTTCTCCGGAAGGCCCGACTGCGGCGTCCGCAGGTGATCGCTCGACGTCTCCTTGCGCCCAAAGGGCGCGTAGATAGCGCGGCCCAGCAATGCCGACCAGCTCAGGAACTGGTTATAGGCATTAGAGATACGCGAGATCTCGGCCGAGGCCGTCGCCAGATTCTGCGCGGCGATCTCTTGGTTGCGGTTCAACAGCTTGCGGCGCTGCACGTAGTCAAAGATCTCACGCTGAGCCTTGGTAAAGACCGCCCAAGAACACACAAGGAAAAGAAGAACAGCCAGGATGATGCCCACGACGTACCACGGCCAGTCGAACCACTGCAGGTACTCACCCAACGGCAAGTCCGGGTTGTAGCGGCCGGCCACCATGTAGGTCATCAGAGCAAGCACTACGAAGAACACAATCCACATCGTGCGCAGCTTTCGGGTCAGCGCTTTGTTCTCCGCGTTGAAGTCACGCGCTTGGAAGCTGTTGGCCAACTCTTGCAGTTCACGTGCCTTGGCGTGTGCGTCGCGGTACTTCTGCTGGGCGTGCCCCAGCTTCTCCCACAGGCCCTGGCCCACCTTCCACGCGAAGGTGGTGCTGTTCTTTGCTCGCCACGAAGCAAACTCGTGCTTCTTGCGGCTGACAGCTTCATTGCGGGTCTGCTGGCTGGTGTACTCAATATCGGCGGCGAAGCGCTCGGCACCCACCGGATCGAAAGGCGCGACGGTTGCTTGGGACTCGTGCGTATAGCCCAGAGTGCTGGTCATGAGCGGATGGAAGCCCTCGAAAGAAGCGCTGACATCCTGCACGGACTGGCCACCGTATTGCACGATGTACATGTTGCCCTGGTTATTGCGCAGCCCCTTGGTGTCGATGCTGTCGCGCCAGGATCCATCGACAAGCCCCAGCGCATAATCGTGATAGGCCTCCCACGTGCGCGAGAGTTGCGGCTCCTGGCCCAAGGAGAACTGCTGCTCGCGGGCAACTCGCATGGTGTGCTCACTGGCTTGGCGCAGCTCGTCGACGCTCGTCGCACCGCTGCCCTTACCGGAGTGCCCGGCCAAGACGACCTCCACGCTGGAGTCCGCACCGTAGAGCATCTTCTGCAGGAAGGTAGCCGCGTTCTTGTTCATTGCACCGCGCTGGCCCTCGACCCAATCCTGCGGCTTGCCCACCACGGTGGACCAGTACAAACGCAGGTTATCCTTCAACGCCGCCCAGCCGCTGACTTTGTGGGACTGCAGCTCCTCATAAGCGGTCGGAGCGCTCACCAACGGGGAAATCTCCTGGTTGATGAACATCTGGGCGCACTGATCCGTCAGCTGCTCCGGATTGGCGTAGTGCACGGCGCGAGAAATGTTATTGACCTGCGGCTGCGGTAGGCGCTGGCCGGGATCGAAGACGGCCTTCCTGACCTTGTCCTCAATATCACCGGCATCGATGGTGCGGTGGAAGGCACGCACCAAACGGAAGCGCTGCCGGTCACCGGTCTCGATGACGCGATGCGTATCCGGGTCCAGCACTGCCGGCTCGGGCATGCCGCGCCACAAACCGAAGATGCTGGCTACGGCTGGGGCTGCAAACTGTGCAAGCTCGAAACCGTTGGCAGTGCGCTTGATGGGGCGAATACGCGAGGAGGCCGGGGTTCCACCCTCCTCTGGGGAGAGCACGAGGTTACTCCAGCCCTGCAGCGGAGCGATGTCCACGCTCTCGCGCGGAAGAGCTGACAACAACAGACGCACGCGCAGGTTGGAGGCTTGAATCAGGCGCTGATCGACGGCCCCGACCCACTCCGTGAGCTTGGCGACGTCCTGCGGCTGTGCCGCATCCATCGGGTCAATGGTGGCGAGGAGGACGTCCCCGCTGAAGCTGCGGAGGGCATCGTCGAGCGTCGACAAGCGCGCCGTGCCCTCCTCCGTAAAGGAGCGCACAACGGCCCCGTTGATGGGGTGGGCATAGTCAATCCAAAGGAAGTCCTGCAGAAGGCCAACCGCACGCAAATCACTAAGACGCGAACGGATATCATCCGCCGTGGCGCCGTGTCCGAAAAAGATTACGTTCGTCATTAGAAGGTGTCATCCAGGTCGTTGAGGTTGAATTCCGGTGCGACGTCCTGGCCAAAGCCGGAATCGGAGCTACGCACCTGCGGGGCAGGCTGGGCGACGGGATTCTCCGCCACAGTCTTGGCCTGGTTCAGGTAGTTGCGGATAACCGGAACTACCTCGATGACGTCCAGCGCCAAGTCACGGTAGTACGGCGTATGCGATGCGACCTCGCGGGAGCGTACCTCCGCAAAGGGCTTTTCCTTCCGTCCCTGTCCCGGCAAGGAATTGGTGTGGCCCGGCACAAAGTGATCTGCGCCGCGGGTGAACTTATCCAGCTCCTCCACGAAGGATTCGTAGCGGTCCTGGATGGAGGTACCCATGACTCCGCGGTTCGGAGCTTCACCGGATGCCAAGAACTGCGCGAGGCGGTGAACCACCGGGTGCGTGGATGCACCGGAATGGGCGAAGTCCAGGCCGTCGTCGAAAAGCCCGCGCAACAGCTGGTATGGGTAGAGCGAGGAAGCGAATCCGTAGCGCCCGGTTTCCTGCACCTTCGCGTAGGCGATGAAGATGGACTCCAGAACCGAAGGCATCCAGTCGGATTTCTTGATCATGCGGCGCGGCGAGATAAGCAGCGGATCCGGGAAATCAACCCAGCCATTCACGCCACCATCCGTGTCATCGAAGATGTGGGCTGCCGCATTGGCTGCATCGGCGTTGGAAATGTAAACGCGGCCGGTAATGCGTCCGATGATCCAGCCCGCCACCATGGCCTGACGCTCCGTCTTCGTCAGCGGCAGGGCTGCCGGCAGCGGACGGGTGCGGCGCTCCGACCACCAGGAACCATCGAAATTGTCCTGCTTCTCGATGTCCTTGGCGATGTAGTTGAACATCGAAGAGAAGACGATCGGCGAGTAGTTGGGGTAGGAACCGAAGATCTCGATGTGCTGAACGTGATCCGACATGTTTAGCGAGTTGCGCAGAGCCACCGTGGAAGGCCCGTCAATCTCCGGGCGGCTGAGCACCGACTCCAGCTGGGAGGCAATGCCAGTTTCTGCGGAGCCAAGCTCCGCAAATGGGATATCGGAGAAGGAGTAGGTGTACTGCACGGACTTGCCGTGGATGCGCTGAACCATGTCGTCGTTAACAGCAGCCAACGGGCGGGCATAGCTCAGGGCCAGCTGGAAAGCCTCGATGAAGCGGCGCTGGCGCTCAGCGTGCTCGACCTCGTTGATGTCCGGGGTAAGAGTGAGGTAGCGGCGCAGATCCACCGAGTTGAACTTCTGGAACTCATAATCACGGCGGTTAATCCACTGGCGCGAGCGCTCCAGCAGATCAGTCGGGCGGATCTTAGCGTGGTAGTGCGCGCGCTGCGATTCGCGGGACTCACCACTTTGCGGATGGCGCGAGAGGTACTTGGACACCCAACCAGCACGGTTGGAGTAGGCATCGTTGGTACGCTTCTGCGGGGCCAGGGTGTCATTCGGCGCCTGGGCCGCATCGAGCGACTCCCATTCACCGCGGATGACCGCACGCACCGCAAAGGGATAAGCCTGCTCGTAATTGGTGACATCCGAGGTGGACTGCTGGCCCTGGATGGTACGCAACATCTGGTCCCGGTAGTCCGAAATGAAGGTGTTGACATCAGTCAGCATGATCTCGTTCTCGGCACCCTTGAAGCGGGTTTCCACGACCTCATCGAGCTCTGTTGGCCACGAGTTGACCTCGTCTGTGCGGACGTCGGCCAACTTGTTGGTCTCCGGGCGCTTTGACACGGCCTTCTCCAACACCGCGTGGGCATCCCCCAGCTCGCGCTTAAGGTGGAAGAGGTTCTCATCGGCATAGTCCTGCAGGACATCCTTGAGCAGGTGCGCAATGGCCATAAGGGCGTAGCTGTAGAACTGGTTGAAGTACAGACCCATCAGAGCATTAACCGTAGGAGTCGGGTCCGTCATCTGGCCCTTGCCAGTCAGCGGGCTGAGGATTGGATCCGCGCCTTCCGGCTTCGCCAACACGCGGGTGTTCTGGTAGTAGCCAGAGTACTCAGACAGGCACGGCAGGAGACGGTCAGAGTTGGTGAGCACATCCGTGATCTTGGAGAGCATCTCGCGCACATAGGGCACGCCCACCGCAGCCAGCTCCGACTCCACGGTGGCGAGGACACCATCGCTGAAGAAGTTGGCGTAGCGGTAAACAATGTCATACGCAGCATTGTTCAGAACCGATGCGATGGCCTGCTCATTGCGGGGATCGGCCATGTTGCCCTCAAACTCTTCGCGCCATTCGTTGACGTTGCGGCCCTGGCCCACCGGAATGAAGTTCTGCAGGTGCTTCGCGGCGCTGTCCGCGGCTTGCTGGGCTTGGCCACCGAACACACTGTTGAGCCAGTTCCAGACGCTACCGCTATCGATCTGTCCGCCCTGTGCCCAGGAAGGATCAAGCGTCATAGAGCTAAAGGCGCTAGGCAGGCGCTCCTCCAACTTCTTCGCAATCTGCATCTCGCCGGCCTCGGGGTTCTGCGGATCGAGGTGGCCGTTGAAGAGGCGCTCGAAGGCGCTGCGGGCAAGGCGCTGGGAAGAGTATTCGGCAAAGCGGTCACGGCCCATCGAAACCTGGGCATAACCCAGCGAACCCCAGGGCAGGCGCCCCCACGGCGTGCCGTCCGGGCGATCCCAACCGAAGAAACGGCGGCCGCCATCACCGGCCGGGGTGTTAGTCAGCGCGTAGGACACGAGGTTATCGCTGGCCTTGGTGGAAGCCATCAGCCCCGCCAACGCGCGGCCCAAGCCGCGGTAGATGGACATGGCGGAACCATCGCCGAAGCGAGCGCTGGTGGTGCCCATCTTGGAACCAATGGGGAAAATACGGCCGAAGGTCTGCCCCTCCGGCGGGGTTCCCATGTCGAAGGCCTCAAAGATAGCGCGGTCGTGATCATACGCATTACCCATCTGTGCGGCGACAACCTCACCGAACATAGCCAGCGAGTTCGGCCACGCGCCGGCCATGTCATCCGCCTTGTTATCGGCGAAGATTTCCGGGGTGTACATGAAGATGAGGGTGCCCTGCGGGTTCACGTTCGGAATAGTGGTGAGTACACGGCACACATCCAAGAACATCGAGGCGCCCGCGCCACCTGCCATGGAGGAGACAACGAGGACAACCGGCTGGGAATCACCGGTATCGGTGTCCAGCTTGGTCTGCTTGTAGTTGAGGCGGTTGAGCTCCTGGATTGCCTCCTGCGTGAACATCTCATCCACCGCTTCCTTGAGCGACTGGCGGATCTTCTTGAGATTCGGCAGGGTCAGCATACGGCCAATCGCGCGGTACTGGCCGGCGCCATCAGCCAGCTTCACGTCATTGGTAGAGGGGTTGCGGGTGGCCCACGTTGCGATCTCACCGAGCTTGCCGGCACGGCCCAGGATGCTGGACACGCCCTCATCGAAGGTGTTGTAGTTCTGGCGAGCACCAATGCCCACGTAGTGGCCGCCATTCTGGGTAACATTCGGCAGCTTCTGCGGGCCTGCCTCCTCCTCGAGCGGCACATCGATGTTGACGAACTGCCAGGCCTTGGGCAACTCGGTCATGTCCGGGTCGATGCTTCGCAGCTCGGCCTTGAGCTGGTCCATCATGAACGCCAGTGTCTTGGCGCCGGAGCCACCGCAACCGACGACGAGGAACTTCTTCATCTTTAACTACCTTTCGAAGGGGAGGTTCGCTTCTGTGCTGTTTATGTCTGTTGTGTGCTGCTCTGCCGGCTTAACCCTGGGAGCCAAATCCCGGGGCTGGGGGCCAGCCGCCGTTATTACCAGGGTTACCAGGATTGTCTGGGCGCTGCTGGCCCGGTTGGCCAAAGCTCGGGCCGCCGCCGAAACCAGATCCACCACCAAAGTGTGGTGCTCCACCGAAGCCGGGGCGCCCCGGCTCAGCAGCGCGGCCTGGCTGGCTCTGCGGTGATGGGCCCGAAGGCTGGGACTGGCCGAAACCACCGGGTTGCGGTGCCTGTTGCTGCCCACCAGGGCGGGGAGCCCCAGGTTGCGGAGCACCCTGCTGCGGGGCGCGTTGCGGCGGCGGACCGCTCGGCGGCTGGGAGCCAGGCTGGTTCTGCTGGACCGGCTGCCCCGGCTGGCCTGCCTGCGGCGGCGTCTGTGCCTGCTCAGCCTCTTCGGCTGGGAATTCAACTTGGTCAAAGAGTTGCAGGGCCTGGCGGCTGATCTCCTTGGACATCTCGTCATATGCGCTGGCCTGCGCCAACGTATCGATGGTCATAACAATCTCGCCGGAATCGCGGTCCTTCTTGTTGCCGATGAAGAACCACGTATTCTGCACCGCAAGCGGCAACACTGCCCGGTAACCGGACTTCTTGCCCTTACCGGAAATAGTGCCATCGCGCTGGACCTCCACGTGGGCGGCAGTGAAGGGGCTCAGCCCCATCTTTACCTTGGCGTCATTACTGCCCAAGCGGGCAGAACGTGCAGAGGCTTCCACCGGAACGGCACCTTGGAACTCTTCCTTGGACACCGCGAACGGGCGGCCGTTATCGGTACGCACGAGGTTCGCACCATCACGGCGTACCGGGATGGTCTTCGCAAACATGCGGGGCTTTTCCGGAATGCGGCCGCTAAACCACTTCATGAAGTACAGGATGGCCAGCGGAATCAGCAGTGCTAGCAGTACCGCCAGGACAAAGGAAAAGCCAAAAGCAGACTTGCTCAATGGTGCGGTCATGGAACCCTGCAGCGTCAACGGCAGCTCCATTTGCTGGTTGTCTTCAGCAGATTGCAGGTTAATGACCGGCTCCACGCGCAGCGGGCCATCCGCCATCTCTTCCACGCTGAGGGTTACCGGGATGGTCGCCTTCTCATCCTTGGAAAGCTCGAGCGCGGAATCTTCCGAGTTGTGCTTGGAACTCACCGCAACGGAAGGAACTCCTGCGGGAAGCATTCCGCCCTCAGAATCCATGGTCTGGTCCGCTACCCACACCTTGCCGGGGCCGGTCACGGGAACGTCGACGGTAATCTCTTTCTCCGTCATGGTGATCGTCTGCGCCGAGCCCACCGTCGGCATATTGACCGGGGTAACGGTCAACGGCGTTTCTGCATTGATGGGATCCAGCTTCGAGCCCGGACGCTCACCGGTGTCCTTAGTGGTGATCTCCACGCGGGTGAGCAACTGACCGGATGCTGCGTTTTCCACCTTCTCCAGCGGAATATCTACCTGCTGCCCATCAGTGATCGGCGCATTCTCCACGAGGGTGACCGGGGAGCCGTCCTCTGGTACGAACTCCGCATACAGGGTTCCCTCACCCTCTAGTGCACGCGGCTCGCCCTTGCCATCGACCAACTGTCCCTTCAGGATCTGGTCAGAGTTGATGCCGCCTTCTACCTTGGCCCCATCTTCGGTCTTGAGGTCTAGGTTGAGGCCCGGCACCATGACGACGGATGCGAGGTACTCGCCTTCCGTGCCCTCAGCCACCTTGTAACCAAAAGTCCACGCGCCTGCCCAGGCATCGCCGTCCTTTTCCATGGCGATATCAACCATGCCCGGCAGCTTGTTGTTCTCCGTGACAGAAACCTTCGCACCGGCGACGCTGGTGGTATCCGGCTTGAGCTCCACGGTTTCGCCATCGGGACCAGTCAACGTTGGGATGAGCTCGCCTTCATCCACCGAATTCTTCGGCACCGCCGACAAGCGCACAGGGGACACGGAGTTATCAAGGACGAAATCAAACTGGTCCTTGAAGTTGCCGTCCTTGGTCACACCACCTGAGGTGGGGATGAGGTTACGGAAAGCCGCGAACAGCGCTGCTGGGTCCTCACCCGCGTCAAAGAATGCACCGTTCGGGGCACCCTGACCGCAGTCTTCGCCCTCCGCCATGCGGGTGAGCTGGCGAACCTGATCTTGGGCTTCCGCAGCCGGAACGAGGCCCACGTTGAAGAGGCGAATATTGGAGTTGCGGAACGCGGTGACAGAGGAATTGACCTCACACAGCTTGTCCTGCGCACCCTGGAGATCGTTGGCTTCGGCATCCGTGTAGTACTTGCCATCGGTAAAGAACACGATGCCGCGGCAGCTACTGCCTTGGTGAGAAGCCAGTTCCTTCAACGCGCCTTTGTAGGCCGCGCCGTAGTTGGTTTCGAGGTCCGCTACGCGGTCCTCCTTGCGGAACTTGTCCAATTCCCCCTGCAGGGCATCGCCGTTACCGGAGACGTTGGTCCATCCACCGTACTCGGCCGGATCGCTGTAATAGTCAGAACCAAAGCCGGCGAGTTTCACGTTGATGTCTGCGCCATTGTCTTCACCGAGGTTGGCCAGCTGCTTTACGATGTCCGCCGTGGCATCAACGCGGAAGGCATCGGCATCCGTCGGCTGCGAGCCCTCATACCCCACCAACGACGCTGATTGGTCAAGAACGAAAAGCAGGTCTGCAGATTTCTCGCTGGCAATACAGGAGCCGAAATCAGACAAGTTCTTTTGTGAGACTTCTGAGAGCGAGGATTCGGAACCGATTCCCTCAGGGCGTTCTTCCGGCTGAGCTTCTGGGGCTTCAGGAGCTTCCGGAGGTGGCGGCGGAGCGTCCTGCGCTACCGCTCCCAGGCTGCCACCGAAGCCAGCGATTGCCATCGCCGCGGATAGGGCAAGAACTCGAGTGAACTTCTTCATTAGGCGCCAACCGCCTTTCCTACGTAGAAGGCGATTTCCACCGCAGCAATAATGACAAGAACAAAACTTCCACCCATGATGATGCGGTAGAGCAAGGTTTGCGTGGTGTCCTCAACATAAAAGGTCTCGGCTTGACGCTGCGTGTTCTTCAGCGTGTACAGGCCCAAGAGAATAAAGGACACGATTCCGGCCAGCAGCCATCCACCGATAGCCAGGACAAAGAACACAGTCTGTGTCGGCGAAGCGATGAGCGGCGCGATCACCAACAGGATCAGCGCGATAACCGCAGAAACGCCAGCGGCGATGAGCAGCGGCCATGGCCCCTTCGTTGGGCTGGTCGGTGCAGTCACCTGACGGCGGTAATCCGGTGCGGGCGAGGATTCACCGAAACCATCAGACGAGCCCGGCGCGCCAAAGGAGCCGCCTGCACTCGAACCTGGGTTATTCCCCGCAGGGCTCGCCGGATTGGGGGCAGAACCGAAACCAGAGCCCTGGCCAAAATCAGCACCGGGGGAAGGCTTCTGCGCGGGGTTCTGGGCCGGATTGGGGGCTCCAAAGCCACCGAAGCCCCCAGACCCACTGGGCGCACCGAACCCGGAACCTCCACCTGGTTGATCAGCTCCTTGCGGCGGACGCCCGCCAAACTGTGGTGACGAGCCTGGGGAACCAAACGTCATATCGATGACCTTCCCTAATACGAAGTTGGGCCACCGGCGAACCTGGTACCTTCCCCATCTAGCGACGCAGAAGGTAGAAGATCCGCCGGAAAGCTCTAAGGACCAGAAACCAAGGTAGCCGCACCCCCTGACATGACGTGTCTTTCTCTGGCCTCGAAATTCGAACGCGCCCGAATCTCTTCGAGCGCGCGCCATGCACACAATAGACAGGAAACGTTCAGGGAATACGAAAACGTTGCAAGCAAAAGAATGCCATACTGCGTGCATTATTTCTGCCCAGTTCATAGATCTTTATGGGCACAGCACCGAGAGCGCACCCCCGAAACAGCCAGTTCCGCTGCAGGTTCTCAGGAAACAGCCGGGTGAGGGAGCACTCCCCATTTCTGCTTCCCCCAGTTTCGTGGAAAAATGCTGTTCCATGACAACTCAATCGGCAACCGCAACCACCACAAACGGTGGCGAGAGCATCCGATTCATCCCGGTACATTCCACCTTGTACCCGTGGCTGGTCGCGGTGTTCGTCGTTACCTTCCTCATTTCGAACATCAACGCCACGAAGGGCGTCCAGCTCGGCCCACTCATCACCGATGGCGCCTTCTTCCTCTTCCCCATCGCCTATATCGTGGGCGATGTTCTCTCTGAGTGCTATGGCTTCAAGTCCACCCGCCGCGCCGTTTATATCGGTTTCGCCATGGCGCTTCTGGCCGCAGTTTCCTTTTATATTGCAATTTGGCTGCCCGCGGCTGATTTCTACGAAGGTCAGGAAGCCTTCGCCGCCACGCTGGGCCTCGTCCCGCAAATCCTGCTGGCTTCCCTCGTCGGCTACGTCGTGGGCCAGCTGCTCAACTCCTTCACCTTGGTCAAGATGAAGGCCCGCTCAGGCGAGAAGGGTCTCATCGCCCGCCTTGTTGCTTCCACCGTCGTCGGCGAATTCGGCGATACCCTGCTGTTCTGCGCCATCGCAGCACCGGTCATCGGCATCGATTCCTTCAGTGGCTTCCTGAACTACGTCATCGTGGGCTTCCTCTGGAAGACCGCCTGCGAGGTCATCATGCTTCCGCTAACCACGCTGGTTATCTCCTGGGTCAAGCGCCGCGAGGATTACGCACCTATCGACGAGGCCGAAACCTCTACGGCAACACAGCCTCAGTAACAGCAACAGCTACCCGTCCCGAATTTTCACCCCCTTGGCACACACTGTGCTGAGGGGGACTATTTCTCTCTTCCCTTTACTCTCCCCATTGAATACAATGTATTCACGATGGTTAAGGAGGAAATATGGCTACTTTGACAATTCGCATGGATGATAACGACGCTGAACTCGTTCGAAATCTAGCCACATTTGAAGGCCGTACAATATCTGATTTTGCCCGAGCAGCGCTTTTAGAACGGGTCGAAGACTACTACGACCTTCAGGAACTGCGCGCAGCAATGGCAGAGGATTCTGGCGAACGGTTTAGCCTTAATGAGGTCCTCGAGGATCTCTAAAGATGCCGGAGAGAATTACTTCATATCACGTCGAATTCACGTCGAAAGCCCGCAAACAGCTAAAGAAGTTTGACCGATTCGATGCGCGAATCATCGTGACGTGGATCCAAAAGAACCTCGAAGGCTGCGAAGACCCTCGAGCTCTCGGAAAAGGGTTGACTTCAAACCGTTCAGGCGAATGGCGCTATCGGGTCGGTTCTTACCGCATTCTGGCGTACATCCACGACCAGAAAGTAACGATTGAGGTATTCGCTATTGGCCACCGGAAGGACATCTACGATGCATAAGCATCGACGAACTTCACTCCTCCCTATCCTTGGCCTGGCCACAGCCTTAAGTCTTGTGGCGTGCTCGGCGGGGACGGAAGAAGACCCGTCGCCTGAAACGACGAGCCACGCGGCACCGGAAACGACGGCGGTGAGCAGTGAGGCGTCGCCAAGCACAGCACCCAGCACCACCCCTACCCCGCCGCCGCTCAATGAGGGCCCGGCACCCGCACTGACCGGCACGTTTGAGATGGACGGCCCAGCCACCATCACGGGCGCGACCTATGACTCAATGCCCTTCGTCGTGCCCCTCAACCCCGCAGGGCCGCAAGAGACCATGGTGCGATGGGTACAAGACTGGGGCGAGTCCCCCGCCACAGCGGAGCAGGGTACCACCTACGTGTTGGGCCATGCCTGGGGCCAGCAAAAACTGGTATTTAACCCCTTCTCCGAGGTGGTCACCGCCAACGTTGATCTGAGCAACCCCACCGCCGTGGAGGGCCTCGACGGGGCGCAGGTGCAGCGCTTTACGACGCCCATCCTCAACGGCTCCCACATCCGCATGACCTCCGAGGGCGGTGCCGGGCGCGAGTGGATCGTGGATAACGCCTTCCTGGTTGATAAGGAGCAGCTGGGCAGCGACGCCGACCTCATGAATACCGAGGTCCCCGGGCGTATCGTGCTCATTGCGTGTGCGGTGGACGGCACATCAGACTTGGAGTACAACGTCATCGTCACCGGTCACTTGGCGTAATAGCGCCCCAGGAATTCATCGCGATAAGCCTCGTAATAGCCGCCGTCGATGGACTCCCGAATGTTATCTACCAGGCGGATCATGAACTCCAGGTTGTGGATAGTGCACAGCGTGCCAGCCAAGAATTCCTTGGCTTTGAGCAGGTGGTGGAGGTAGGCGCGGGAGTAATTCTCCGACACATAGCCGCCGAATTCCTCATCCACACCAGCAAAGTCACGCTTGAAGCGTGCATTGGTGAGGTTCATGCGGCCATCAAGGGTGTAGACGCCACCGCGGCGCGCCAGGCGGGTCGGCGCCACGCAGTCGAAAGTATCGGCACCAGCCTCAACGGCGGTAAAGATGTCATCCGGTTCAGAGATACCCAGCAGGTGCCGGGGCTTATCGACGGGCAACTCATCGCATACCCAGCCCACAATCGTGCCCAGGTTCTCCTTCTCCAATGCGCCACCGATGCCGAAGCCACCGAATCCGCGACGGCCATTCGCTTCGGCGCGATCGGAGAGCTCCACCAGCCCGCGCGCGGCCTGACGGCGCAGGTCCTCATACTGCGCGCCCTGCACCACGCCCCACAGGGATTGGCGCGGTTTCTGCGGGCCGCGGGCGAGCGTCAACCGGTCGTGCTCATCCAGGCAGCGCTGCGCCCAGCGGCGCGTGCGCTCGACGGATTCCTCCTGGTAGGTGCGGGTATCCACGAGCGTGGTGAGCTCATCGAAGGCAAACATAATGTCCGCGCCCAAGCCATGCTGGATCTGCATGGAGACCTCTGGGGTGAAGCGGTGTGTGGAGCCGTCGATGATGGATTTAAAATCCACGCCATCCTCATCGACCTGCGCCATACGCTCCTTCTTGGCCGCACGGATATCGGAGTCCGTTAGGTCCGCCACGTCCATGGCGAGGACCTTTTTGAAACCCACGCCGAGGGACATGACCTGGAATCCGCCTGAGTCGGTATACGTCGGCCCATGCCAATTCTCGAAGGCAGCCACGCCACCGGCCTCGTCCACGATGTCGTGGCCCGGCTGCAGGTAGAGGTGATAGGCATTGGACAAGATAGCCTGGGCTCCGGTGAGGCGAATCTGCTCCGGGGTCAGCGTCTTCACCGTGGCCTTGGTGGCCACCGGGATGAAGGCCGGGGTCTGGATATCACCGTGCGGGGTATGGATAACACCGGTGCGGCCGTGCTTTCCCGGTTGTGCTGGACCGCTTAAATCTAGCTCCTTCTTCACGTCGAAGGAAAGGTCGGTCTCAAGCTGCGGCTTAGGGTGAGTCATAGGGAACTATTCTACGGGCTGCGCTGCCTTATCCTCTGCTTCACGGGATGCTGCCGCGTGTTTGCGCTCCCATTCTTCTTCCAACGCCGTGCCCTCGATGTCGAGCTGTGGGATCAGCTTGTCCAGCCACTTCGGCATCCACCAGGTGGTGTGCCCCATGAGGAACATGGTGGCGGGGACAAGCGACATGCGGACTAGGAAGGCGTCGAAAAGCACGCCCGCCGCCAGCGCGAAGCCGAAGATCTGGATGAAGGGCAGCGGCTGGCTGATAAAGGCCACGAAGACGGAAATCATGATGATGGCCGCGGCGGTGACCACGCGGGCACCGGCGGTAAAGCCGGCGATGGTGGCCTCATCATTGGCGTTGTACTTGCTGTACTTGCCACCGCTGCCCTGCGGGTAGCGGGAGAAGTGCTCACGCATGCGGGTGACCAGGAAGACCTGATAGTCCATGGCTAGGCCGAAGGTCACGCCGATGAGGAAGATGGGCATGAAGGAAATCAGCGGGCCCGGCGCGGGCACCAGGCCGGTGAGACCGTCCTGCCACACCAGCACGGTCAGGCCGAAGGCACCGCCGACGGAAAGCAGGAAGCCTAAGCCCGCCACCAATGGGACCAAGATGGAACGGAACACCGCCAACAGCAGGAAGATGGCCAGGCCTACCACGATGGCAAGGTATGGCCCCATGGCTTCCTCAAGGCGCTCGGTGATATCGAGCTGCACCGCAGTCAGGCCTGTCATGCCGATCTCGGCACCGGTGGCATCCTCCAGCTCCGCGCTGGCGGTGCGCAAAGCGGAGGCGGTGCCAACCGTGGCCTCATCCGTCGGCGCGGTAGTGGGACTGACCATGATCTGCGCTGCCTTCATATCCTTGCTCACGCCCACCAACTGGGCGTGCTTGACCCCGCCGACCTGGTTCAGGCGCTGCACGGAATACATAAAGGAAGAAAGAGCGGCCTTCTTCTGCTCATCCTCTTCGCCCTCCTGACCCTGGATATAGGGCTGCAAAGCCGCGGAATCCGGGTTGGCGTTAGCGCCATCCACGATCACTAAGAAGGGGCCGTTGATGCCGGGGCCGAAGCCCTCGGACAGCAGGTCCGCCGCCTTGCGCTGGGTGGTATCCGGATTAGACGTGGTATCCGCCGGAAGCGCCAGCTCCATGTGCAGAACCGGAGCGGTCAAAGCACCGAGGCCGAGCACCACCAAGGCCATGACGACACCGGGGACACGCTGCACCGTGCGCACCCAACGGTTGCCCATCGTTGGTTTCGTGCGGCGCGGTCGGCGCTTCGTGGGGTTGCCGGCCACGCCGGGGATGCGCCCGGCGAAGGCCTTATCACCGAGCAGGCCCAGCATCGCGGGCACCAAGGTCAGCGCCACAAGCACGGCCATGAAGACCGTGCCCGCAGCCGCCAGGCCCATCGCCGTCAAGAAACTAATGCGTGCCACCAGTAGGGCGAAGAGCGCGATGAAGACCGTCGCACCGGCAAAGACCACCGAGGAACCCGCCGTACCAACGGCCATGCCGGCGGCATCCGGCCCGTCCATGCGGGAGCGCTCCTGCCGGTAACGCGACATGATGAACAGCGCATAATCGATGCCCACGGCCAGGCCAATCATGACGGCCAGCACCGGGGTGAGGTTGTTGAGCTCCATCCAGTGGGTCGCGATCATGACGCCCATCGCACCGAGCCCCACCCCCACAACCGCGGAGATAAGCGGCATGCCCGCGGAAGCCAAGGAACCGAAGGTAATGATGAGGACGATAAACGCCACGGCCAGGCCGATGACCTCAGAAATCGAGTTGACCTGGATTTCATCACCGAAGCCTGCGCCGCCGGCCTCTACCTCCAAGCCCACCGCACGGCCGATATCCATGGCCTCATGGACCACGTCTTTATCCGCGGGGTCCACCGAATAGGGGCTCTCCGCGTCAAAATCGAAGGTGGTATAAGCAATGGTCTCATCGGCATTGACCATGGCCAGGTTGTCGGCATCCGCCCGTGCGGTCTCCTCCGGCAAGCCCATGGAGGTGAACTGCTCGATGACCTGCTGCTGCAGTGCTGGCGATACGTCGAGCGGGTTACCCCAGCGCTGCTGGCTGCCCTCCGGGATATCCAAGCCTTCTGCAATGTGGTGCACCACGTCCTCGACCGCTTCTTTATTCTGCGGGTCACTGAGCTTCTGCCCTTCCGGGGCCTTGAAGACGAGGTTGACCGACGGCGCATTGGCCGGGTTACCGTTCTCCGGGAAGAGCTCCACCGCGCGGCGGGTGGCATCAATAGCGGGCGTGCCGCTGATGGAGTACTCCGTGGTCATCGGCTTCATCAAGCTCAAGGTCGCTCCGCCCGCGGCCGCCACGATGAAGATCCAGGCAATGATGACCTTCCATCGGTTGATGTAAGACCAGCGGCCTAGGTGGTAGAGCAGCTTTGCCACGGAAATTCCCCTTCACATGCGCGATTATTGCTCGCGGAAGCTTTGGTGGTGGACACGAATGTGCACCAGTTTAACCAGTTGGGCTGTGAAGCCCTAACGGTCTCGTAAGAGTTCAACGACCCCTCCAGAGTGTGGCCAGCGCTACAATACGGAATTACTGAAATACTCTAGGAGCACCACCATGTCTACTTTCGTCATCGTCGCCATCGCGGCCATCCTTCTCATTGCCATCCCAGCGGGCATGATGAGCCGGCGGATACACAAGCGTACGGAAGACCACGACCCCGAGGCGCGCCAAGCCGCGCTGGATTTCCAAAGAGATGTTGATAGAGGGCGAGCTGGCTTCTAAAACACAAAAGACCGGCACCCCAGAGCTAAGAACTGGAGTGCCGGATGTGGCGGTGGCGGCGGGATTTGAACCCGCGGTTGGGGGTTACCCAACAATCGCTTTCGAGGCGATCACCTTCGGCCGCTCGGACACGCCACCGCGTTCCAGATTACGTCGAGTAGCCCCGAGCGACAAAATCGCTGCCCACGCCAGGCGGCGGGACAGCGATTCAGCTACTTAAGGCTAGGAATTAGTCCTTGAGGTTTCCGATGACCTCGTTGGCCTTATCCTTGACGCCCTCAACGGCGTCGGAAGCCTTCTGCTTGGCCTCAGAGGTGACCTGGTCGGCCTTGCCCTCGTTCTCCAGCTTCTCGTTGTCGCTTACGTTGCCAGCGGCTTCCTTAGCCTTGCCAACAAACTCGTCCTTCTTGTTCTCGAAATCACCCATGGTTTTCTCCTTACTTTCTACGTCTCTCACGTGGACCACCCAGCCTACACGCGAATCGGAAGGTGGATCCGAGACCACGTCCCAACTCAGGGCTACTCGCTGCTTCCGCGCAGACCCCCGAAGAAGCCTGTGAGCAGCTCCGCGCACTCTTCCTCCAGCACACCGCTGCGTACCTCCGGTACGTGCAGGGCGCCAGGGGCGCGCAATACCTCCACCAGCGAACCACACGCCCCCGTCTTCGGCTCAAAGGCACCAAAGACCACCGAGGACACCCGGGAAGCCTGAATCGCACCAGCGCACATCGCGCAGGGTTCCAGGGTGACGACCAGCTCGCAGCCTTCCAGCCGCCAGCCATCGCCATGCACGCGCACCGCCTGACGGATGGCTTCCACCTCTGCGTGCGCGGTGGGGTCATTCAGCTGCTCGCGGCGGTTAACGCCGGTGGCGAGTTCGTTACCGGAGGCGTCGTACAGCACGGCTCCTACCGGGATATCCCCCACCGGCGTCGTGCGTGCGACCTCCAGGGCGCGACGCATGCGAGACTCCGCGCGGACCAGCCCCGCCGCTGGTTTAAGAATCATCCGAGTCGAGGCCGTCGATGAAATCCTCCAGCTCATCACCAAAGCCCAGCTCGCCGGCGATGCGCAGGAGCATATCGGAAGGCCAGTCCTCATCGTTGTCGATGATGTAGCCCACCTGGTCCTCATCGAGGCCGAGGTCCGCGAAGATGTCGAAGTCACCGTCACCGTACGGGTCGGCGTCCTCCCACTCGTCTTCGTCCAAATCCGGGATATCGATATCGCGCAGGTCCAGGAAATCCGCGGCGAAATCGTCTTCGGAGGCATAGGTGGCGTCGGAAAGCAGCATGCGCACATCCCCCGGCACCGGGCGCACGACGACGAAATAATCATCCTCCACGCACAACAGCGCAAATGCCGCTCCCTCCGAACGCAGGTTGCGCACCGCCTTGATGGAGGTGTTGACGTCGGTAAAGTCATCCTTGAAGGGGCGAATCACCCACGCGCCTTCGGCGCTGGTGACGGTGATAGCAAAGGACAGATCGTCGTGGCTCATACCTCGTCAGATTAGTCGGATTGTGCGACAATTGTCACCGTGAGTTCTCAAGATGTTCAACGCCCCGTCTGCATTATCGGCCTCGGTCTCATTGGAGGTTCCCTCCTGCGAGACCTAGCTGCTGCACGCCATTCCGTGTACGGCTATAACCACTCGACTTCTGGTGCGCGAACGGCCATTAAGCAGGGCTATGACGTCACCGATGATCTGCCGGCTATCCTGCGCCGCGCCGAGGAGGACAATGCGCTCATCGTCATCGCGGTGCCCATGGATGCGGTTGCCTCGGTCCTCGACGTCATTCAGGAACACGCCCCGAGCTGCGGGCTGACGGATGTCGTCTCGGTCAAGGCCGAGGTTCGCCAGCTCATCGTGGAGCGCAACATGGAGTCACGCTACGTGGGCGGCCACCCCATGGCCGGCACCTCCAAGTCCGGTTGGGAGAACTCCCACACCGGACTATTCAACCGCGCTGCTTGGGTTATCACCTACGACTACGCCGCTGAATGCGATGCGCGCGGCGAGCGCATCCCCACCGAATGGGAGAACATTTTTGCCGACGTGGTCCGCATGACCCAGATGGTTCACGCTGAGGCGGTTCCGGTGCGTGTGGCGAACCACGATGCCGCGGTCGCCCGCATTTCGCACTTGCCACACGTGCTGGCGGAGACCCTCGCGGTGGTTGGCGATAATGGCGGTATTCTGGCGCAGTCCCTGGCGGCTGGCTCCTTCAAGGACGGAACCCGCGTGGCAGGAACACGCCCGGACCTGGTGCGCCAGATGTGCGAGACCAACTCGACGGCGCTGATCCAGGCCCTCGACGAGGCCCTTGAGTTGCTGCACGATGCGCGCGACTCGCTGGCCTCGGAGCAGCCTTCCATCGCCGCGCTTGCCGACGCTGGCTTCCGCGCCCGCACCCGCATCGAAGCCCGGTCCGGCGCTCGGAAGGAATCGGTCTCCCCGGTGAAGATCTCGTCTCGCCCGGTCTTGCGTTTGCACCCGGGCGCGCCGAACTGGGTGGCGCAGCTGCGCCAGACCGAGTCTTTGGGCGGGCGCATCGAGATCTTCTAGCCCGCTCTGACAGCGAATATCAGCCGGAAGGCGGTTCTGTCCACGGGGCAGCCCGCAGTTAGCAAAAGGCATCTTGCAGATGGCATCTGCCAAAAGGCGTTTTCAGGCGAGAAAACGCCTTTTGGGGTGTTCACATGGCGTTTTTGGCCCCTAAAACGACTTCTAGCGGATGCCTTTTGTGGGGCGCCATGTGTCGACGGTTTGTGGGGGCCATCTAGCGACCGACCGTGAAGCAGCGTGCGCGGCAGCGTAGTGCGGTGGCGTGGAGCGGCGTGGGGCGCTTAGTCGCGGAAGGTGTCGTCGCGGCGCTTGCGGGCTTGGGACTCATCGCGTGTGATGCCCAGCAGCGGGTAGCCAGCAAGGCCCGCCGCTAGGCCCACCGGCAGTAACCACAGCATGCCGGAGGCCAGCCACAGAACTAGGCCGAGGATGGCACCAGCGATGAGACACGGAACGAGTTTCTCCTTCATGGAGATTCAGCCTAGTTGGTACTCCGCGCGGCGACAGACTTGCGGTTGAGCAGGCGCGAAGCGATGGCAATCACGATCAGGCCCACCACCCCGGTCACGCCGGCCGTTAGAGCGACGGGCGCACTGACCTGCATCGTTGCCGGCGGCGCCGGGGAGTTATCGGCGTTGAGAACGCCGTCGGTATCGTGGCCGCTGGTGACGTCCTCGATCCAATCGCGGACCTCGACCACCGACGTAATCGCCGCGGTCGGGGAAGGCAGATCCGGGTCCGCATTCGACGTTCCAGCCGTGGCCACGCCGACGAGGCGACCGTCGACGAAGAACGGTCCGCCTGAGTCGCCACCTTGCATGCCCTCACCATTAAGGGACTTCACGTCCATGATGGCAGCGGCAATCATCGGGCCCACTCCCCCAAGCTCACCAGCTGGGATGCTTTCCGCGCCGTCGGGTCCAACGGCGATCTCTGGCATGTCGCCGCCCTTCATCACCTGGGGCGCGTCGGATGCGTCGGGGGCGGGAGCGACCATTCCACCGGGGGCAGGCACAGCCATGTCGCCAGGAGCCATGGCCCCGGAATCGCCCGGCGCCACCGGTGTCATCTTCTCACCGGACTCGTCTGGGCTCGCCGGCGGGGTGCCGCCGGATAGCAATTCACCTACTTCCATCTCAGCCATCGGCAGCTGGCCTTTGCGGGCCATGCGGGAGCTGCTGCTCCAGCCGTAGAAGTGGCCTTTCTCACCAGCGGTAGGAACAGCGTCCGCGAGCTTGGCGGGCTTAACGCCCTTGACGGGCTCGGTCAGGTGCATGAGGCCGGCGTCGATAGTCGGCGAAACAGCCCAGGAGTCCACGTCATAGACACGGGTGTCCTTGCCCTGGCCAAAACGTGCCTGCGAGCCCTCGTTGTTGACGGACTCCAAGCAGTGGCGGGCGGTCAGCACCCACTGCTCAGCCACCAGCGTGCCGGTGCAATCACCGAAGTTTCCGATCTTGCCCATGCGCAGCGCAGCCACGGCAGCGCTTTCCTCCGACTGGGGAGCGGGCTGTGCAAATTCCAAGGCCATGGCCGGTGCAGCGCCCAGCCCCACGACCACAGAGCTGGCCAGAACAGCAGTTATCTTTCGTGCCGTCATTACGCGGCCACCTCCTTGATTGCCCAAGCCACGACCCTCTCGGCCGGACCCTTTCCACAGAACTTCTTCCACAGCGCGCTCAACAGAAGGAACGCGAGCACAAAGCCCAGTGCCGCCGTGGTGTTGTGCAGCGAAACGTTCGCCTGCCAATAACGAGCGGTGAGAATGTGCAGGATATAGATGGTCAACGACATCGAGCCCAATGCTGCGAAGGGGAAAGCCAAGCGCGGTAGCTGACGGCCGATGATCAAACACAGGTGCAGCACCACCGCGGTGACTGCCACGGAGAGAAGGATTTCACCGAGCACACCCGTATGCCCGGTAAAGCGCAGCCAGCCGGGGATATCCGGGTTGAAGCGCTGCCACAGGCCAATACCGGTGACAACGGCAGCCACCGCGGTCGTAATAGCTTGGGTGCGGGTGGGGCGGGTGAGGTAGACGTCGTAAAGCAGCATGCCTGCCACCATGTACGCCAGGAAAGCCACGAGGGGGTAGACCTGCGGGAGGGTGTACGGCGCGTAGAGCACCGTGGCGCCCGCGGTGGCCAGCGCGAAGAGCAGAACCTTCCACACGGTAGCCAGCGGTGGGACCCAAGCGGTAAGAGCCATTGCCGCGCCCATCACCACGAGAACGACCTGAATCTCACCACCCACAGGTAGCAAGGCCACACCGATGAGCATGACTATCATGCCGCGGGCAACCAGCTTGAGAAAGACCCGCAGCGAGTAGTCGCGAGCAAGAATCACCATCGTGGTACCTGCAATGATGGCGAACCCCGCCGCCGGCAGCCCAGAGAGCACCACTTTGGTGCTCCAGACCAGGTTGGCCATGTGCAGAATAATCATCCCGATGATGGCCAAGGAACGAGCAATATCGAGGCCCACTATTCGGGCGCGCGCTGACACCTATTCATCTCCTTGCAGTTGAAAACGTTTAAGACCGACCAGTGGCTCTGGCCGGTCTTCTTATTTGTGTTTGTTTTCAGCTCTGCGTTTCACTCAGCTCTGCGTGATATGCGTCTCAGCGGCTAAGGGCGATGGATTTCTCATCGCGCACGAGGTAAATGCGCTCAGGGGTTGCGGAGGCATCGGGGTCCACCATCACCGTTACTGGTCTTTGAAGAAAGTCAATGAGAGCCCCGTCCGATTGCGAGCCAAAGCAGATGTTGTCTGACATCAAATCCCACGTGATATCTATCTCACTAGCCTCGTTACTCTCAAAATGGAAACCGGCGTTATCGCAGGAGAACTCCAAGTACTGGTCCCAAAAGTCCACGTAGAAGGAATCCGGCTGCTGTGCGGACTTCCACTCGGCATTCACCACAAACTCCAACTGCTGCGCATTGGCGGTGACCAAGCCTGCGGGCGTGCTAGTAATAATGTTGCGCTGTGAGGATCCAGCTTCCGCTATGTCCGAGCTCCCCGGCAGTTCCGAGGAGCCAACAAAAGAGAAGAGGGAGGAAATGAAAAGCAGGATAGCGGAGAGAATCGCTTGAATCATGGGCCAAAGTATAGCCCCAGGTGAAGGACCGGTGTTTGCAATCTGTTTGCACCGTGTTTGCACCCACTTCGGTTTACCTGGGATTACTCGGGCCTACTTTTAGGCGACTAAAACGCAAATAAACCCCCAGACTATCCGGCGTTTGTACCGTTTGACCTGGGGGTTTAGGTGGTGCGCCCGGAGGGATTCGAACCCCCAACCTTCTGATCCGTAGAAAGAACACAATGGGGGCTGACCAGTACGTTCACAAGGCTTGTTCACACGTGGTTCACACTTCAAGAACGAAATCGGAGTCTAGCCTTCGAAAACGTCCTCATGGATGTCTCTTGGTAGTTGGGCATCATCAACGGCCTTTGGGTGGCGATCAAAGATTCGCCGGAGGGCTAGGACGGCGCGCCAGTACTTTTGGGAGATAGCTTCTACCTTCTCTCGTAGCGTCCCTACCTCCTCCTTGAGCCCGTCGATTTCCTTTTGCTGTGCGTCCATGCGCTCCATAATTTTTTGCGAGAAGCTTTCCCACTGCGGCCCTGCCTGCTCCACCTTCTTCGCGTCGACCTGCGAGCGGCCTGTCGCCCTAGCTGCGAGCCATGCGAAGAGTCCTGTAAGCAGGGCCGCGATAGCTCCACCGAGAAGGTTTGCCACCATGTAGCTACTCCTTTCTCGGATCTGCCCGCGTCCTTTCCGGAAGCTCATGAGGGACGAGCTCTGGCTCTCGTCGGCCGCGAGCAAAGCCCCAGAAGGCGAGTCCGAATACTGACAGGTAGATGATTGATGTAACCCATCCTCGACCGCCGTTCGTGACGAACGTGAAGGCCCAGAGGAAGTGCATTCCGACCATGGTGCCGACTGCGATGGGCTGGCTCCGTCGCCAAGCAATGGCGGCCAGGCACCCCGCCCCGGCTAAGACCCATACGACTCCCCATACCGGCGGCGGAGCGACCATCTCCAGCAAGTGGGCCGGAGACCGGTCAGGATTCACCAAAGGTGGAAAGTAGCTTATCCCGCGCGCAGTACCGAGTACTCCCAGGATGAGGAGGCCCATCTCATCTGAAAGCAAGCGCCTTAGCATTCGCGCCTTCCAGCTTGGATCATTCCATGGGGCCATGCGCTTCACCCGCTCTGTGCCGCCCAACATAAACCAAGCTGGCCGTCTCAGGGGACGATACCTTAAGCGAGGCGACAGACGTGAGGATAGATGCCACCGTCGCGGTCGCCGCAAGGCCCAGACCCTGCTGCCAGTCCATTTCCCAAATCGCCTGGTCTACCACCAGCCAGGCCAGGAGCGTTTGGGCTAGGGTTTTGATTGCACGCTCGAGAGTATCGAGCCAAAACTGTTTACTCCTCATTGTCCTCCCCCGGCATCTTGCAGACCTCATGTGTCTCATCATGGGATTCAACGGATTCGGCAAGTTGGTCGAGCGCTTCCTGCGTCTGAGAGGCCTTCCCTCGATACTCCACGTGCAACTCCTCGACCTTGCGGTCGGTCTGCATGATGAACTCGGTCAGCGGGGCCTTGTACGTGGAGCCTTCGACGCGCGACAGCTCCGGGGAGAAGAGTGCGCTGTGAATCTGCCGGGTCTTGACGAGCAGTTCCTTTTGTTCTTCGTGAGTCAATGCCATGAGTAGATCGTCTTCTTTCTTTGCAGGGGTGGTGGTCTTGGTCATCTGGTCATACCACCACTGAGAACGAGCCATATAGCCGTCGTGGTACTTATGTCCAGGCCGCAGGTGGTACGGGCAGGCAGTGGCCCCACCGGACTCGTGTGAGTGGAAGCGCACATTACGACCGCTAACGGGGCGACCGAGGTCGTAGTAACAGCAGATGGCGGCCACCAGATGTGCGCCGGCTTCCAAGGTGGCCGGTGAGATGGGCCAGTCTTGCGCAGCCCCGGCACTATTGGAGTGCTCGATACTGATGGAGCGCGCGTTTGAGTAGGCGTTTGCATTGGACCAGGCGGTGTCTTTGTCGTTGACTGCTTGGCCGATGTGCCCGGTGGGACTGATTGCGTAGTGGGCCGAGGCTGGGCGGTCTTGCCACACGCGTACGCAGGCATCAACATCACCGACCATGGCCATGTGGTGCAGGGTGACGAATTCGATGCGGGCACCACCCCGGCCGGGCGTGTAGTGCCGGGTCAATAGGTTGTATTTGTCCGGTTCTAGGTTGTACCAATCCATGAAAGGTACTCCTTTCTGTTGTGTAGGTATGAGAAAGCCCCTTACCGCTCGGCTGCGGTTAAGGGGCATATTTTCAGTACTTTTGCTGTTTGCACATAATGCAAAGTTGCTGCGTTATGATGTTCGCGCAAGTGAGATACGCACATAACTAAAAGCGGCCTGCGGGATGCCGAAAAAGTCAAATCCCCGGCACGCCAACCGTCCCAGCTCACCCGTTCCCGGCGCGCCAACACCCAAGCACCACTAAGCCATGGCTTCCGCTTCACCGTCCCCGTCGGTTCCGGCCTGGTCTTCGGGGACCTCCTTCCACGCTTCACCTTGTACTGGGTCCACCAGACCTGGGGCAGTAAAGATCGCACCTTGGCCGACCGCGTACCAGGTCTTACCGTCGGCGGTGACGGTATCACCGGCGATGTAGGCGTCCAGCAGACTCGTCGGGGTGGCGTACGCGGCACCCGGTGTGGGGGTCGTCGAGGTGACCTGGCGCAAGGTCTTTACAGACGTCACCTCAGCCTCCCACACAAACGGCAACGCGTCACGGCGCTTCTGCTCATGTGAGACCTCAGCATCCTTTTCCCAGCACGCCTGACGCAGCTCCTCCAACTGCTGCGAGGTCAACGTGGTCACATCCGTATCAAGATTCAACACAATAGAAGACATACAAATAGTTCCTTTCCGTAGACGTCAATAATCACAGCGTTTAGCACGCCCTCAATACGAGTACATGGTCACTTTCACCTCAGTAGCTGTAGTTACTTTCCGTTTCCCCGCGGTCTGGTGGTCACAGAATGCTTGAATTTCCACCTTTGAGCTCGGCCTGATCGGCCCGTTATATTTCACATGATGTGACCATGTTGGTTCTCCGAGTGGCCCTAGCGGCCCGAACTTAGTGGACTTCCACTCCCATCTGTTTTCCCCATCAATGCAGATCCTGATTCCGTACGTAGCACCTCGGTGAACATTTGTGAATGTCACTTGGCCTGTTACCGAGACTTCAGCAGCGTCTGTTGAAGCGGTCTTCACCATTCCAGGGATGGTGTACCACCTCGCAGACGGCGCATACCAGTCACTACTCGGCCGTAACACTGTTGTGTCCGGAGTTAACGGATCAACCTCAAAGAACACAGAGCTCTTTGGTCCAGCACTCACCTTTCGGTTTCCTGCATCGATCTCTGTATAACTCTGCCCATGAATAATCTGGTTGCCATGGTTTTGTGAGAGGTCGATAGTCAGTACCCGTCCACGCCACGCCCCCTTAGCGATAAGGCTATATCCGTCCACACTGAATAAGCCCTTAAACAACGGAGACCCACTCAAAGAGGTCCCATTTTTGTATCCGAATCCGACCTTGCGGCTTGATTCCTTATAAAACCGATCGGCCAGGTATGTGTTCTGGCTTTGAAGCAAACTCAACGCTAGCTGCATTTCTTTCCACTGTTCTGAAAGAGATGCGTCTGCGTCTTTGGTGAGGAAGATTTCTTCGGCGTTGACCTTGGTTGCGTCGATTGCTCCGGCCTTAATTTTGTCGGCTGTAATCGACCCTGCGGCTAGCTTATCCGCAGTAATCGACCCATCCACCACTAAAGACGCATCAGCCATAGGTCGCAACGACACACCACCGAAGTACACAACACCATTAGTGACATCACCGTTTTGGTGGTTGAAATACCAGTTCGCTAGCCTGGCCCTCGTCGTATTCTCATCCATCGTGTAGACGCACGAGTAGCGCACCCACCGATTAGTCAGCTTCCTACCAGAGACGAAATAATGATGTCCGCCTGTGTAGGCGTCGCCCTCATTAGCAACGGGGCCAGCCTTACCCGCATGCTGACCATCCTGATTCCGGCACTCGATGAAGAGCATTGTGCCCGGTGTGCCGTAGAGCCAGATCTCGAACGCATACTGGGCGCCAGGGGTGACATTGAACCAATTCTCTGTTCCATGAGCAGCAATGGTTCCCAAGCCTGCTGGAGTGTACAAAGTCTTACCGTTGGGCACAGCAGTTTGCGCATTCGGGTTGAGCCTAAGTTGTGTTGACCACCCTGCTAGCCCTTGGGTGAGGTCTCCGTTTGGAATCATGTTGCCTGGCTGCGCTGCCACAATATGGCGTGCGGTGATTGAATCTGCTCCGATGAGGTTGGCGTCGAGAGTGCCGGTGGTGATTTTGCCTGCGTCCAGGTTCGCGATGACCTGGTTCCCAACCTTCTGGGATGTCCAGGTTGAGCCGGTCCAGCGCCACTGGCCGACAATCGTTGACCCTGAGTACCGGAACCAGGTATCCCCGGCGCGCTCGCCCTTGGTGGCTCCGGGTGCTGTAGCAGCGTACCAGACACGGTTTTTGTTGTTGGCTGCTTGCTGTGAAATTGCGGTCGCTGCGGATACGCTCGCTTCTTCCGTGGTTGGGGACCAGGAGGCGGTGTTGTTTGACAGGAGGGTGCGGGTCGTGGTCCACAGCTTCTGTCCTACCACGTATGCCGGCTGTGTAGTTGACCAACCTGAGGGGTTCGCCGTTCCAGTGGGCGTGCCCGGCTTCGTGGCCGACCACCGCCAGAACCTGGTCACTGTCTTGACAGACACGCCCTGCGGGCCGGTGGCACCCGTAGTTCCCTTAGGCCCCTGGGTACCCTGCGGGCCAGCCGGTCCGGTAGCACCCTTGGGCCCGGTATTACCAATCTTGCCGATCGCATATCCAGTCTCCGACGTGCCATCCGAATACTTCCACACACTCCGCGTCCACATGAACTTCCCCGGGGATGCCGCCGGCGGGCTTGCCTTCCACCCTGAGGTTGGGGCCGTAGTCCCCGACGAGGACACCGCGTAGGACACCGTGGTGGATACTAGCTTAGTGCCGTCCTTACCCGGCAGGCCGTCACGACCGGTATCACCCTTGGGCCCGGTATTACCAATCTTGCCCACCGCGAAAACCGTCTCCGACGTGCCATCCGTATAGGCCAGCACAGTACGTGTCCACACAAACTGCCCAGCTGATGCAGCCGGTGGCTGCGCAGACCACCCCGCAGTCGGAGCCCGTACACCCGAGGAAGACGCAGCATAAGTTATCACCGTGTCCTTAATCCCCAAACCGTCCTTACCAGCCACACCATCAGACCCCGGCTCGCCCTTTGGCCCAGCCGGGCCCTGCGGCCCCGTGGCACCGACAGCACCCGCATTACCAGTGACCACCACCGGATCCGTGCGCTCCACACGACCATCCCCAAATTCGACCACATCACGCCGCCACAGGAACTGACCAGCCCGACGCGCAGGCGCCTTGGTAGACCAGCCCGCAGACGGTGGCACCGTCTCCGAAGATGAGGTGGCCCACTCAGGAATCGAATCAACTACTGCGACAGACGCAGCATCAAGGGCCTCCTGAGCCTGCTTCTTCACCCCTTCAATATCTTTTTGGCGCTCCCGGCGTTCCTGGAAGATGGTGCGCTCAAGCTCCTGATTGGTGCGTTTTCGCTCCGCATCATCGGCCACCAGCTGGCCGCCGACTTTCACCGACCAGTCAATCACCGCACCTGACTGAGTCACAGCCTCAATAGCCGTCACTGGCAGACGCAACACCTTGCCCCAAATGACCACATCCACCAGGTCTCCGACATCGAAGTCCTCACCGGGAACAAGACCACCAAGCCCATCACGAGTGATATCCCGCTCGAGTACTGCCTCCTCGCTGGTTTGTGAAGCAGCAGCATCAAGCACAGTCTCCACAGCGGAATACCCAGTATGCGGGATGATAATGCCGGCATCGTTGTACTCGGCAGCGGTGATATCCACATCGGCGCGCACAAACCTGCGCCCCATACGTCCGGCACCACCTGGCAGGCGGGAAATGTAGCCAAAGGCCCGGTCGTCGGCAAGCTGCGGACGCTGGTCCTCCGGAACGGACTCCGGCCATTGAACATTCCACGCCCCATAGGCAATCACTGCTAGTCGGCGCACCACCGTGAGTTCGCCCTCGGTAGCAAACAGTTGTACAGTCATTGACTCACCTCCACGGTAACGAGCTGGATAGGAACAGTAGGCGACCACTCTGCATAGGTGGCTGGGTCGCGGCTGGCACGCCGGCGCAACGGGGTATCGCCGGGCCACCACAAATCAACGCTGATAGTCAGCCCGGCAGAATGCGCTGGAGCTGCGATAGTCTCCCAGATGGTGTCATCATTAGTTCGGATGACCAGCCTGGGTGATGTGTCTTCACCCATCGGGAAATCAACCACCATGTGTGGACTGTCCGCCCACCCCATTGCTGTGTTGACCGCATCCAAAGAATCCTGGATGAGAGTGCGCACCGTGGCAGCGGCCGGCCCGTCGACGGTGTAGCCGTCAGCTGCCGTTCCCATCTCCACGCGCGCAAGCTCCCGAGTGGTGGTGTACTCCTGGCCCGACGCATCTGTTGTCCACTGCGTGAAAGAGGCGTTCTGCCACTGCAGCGGAATGGTGGGGCATGGCCACGCTGCCAGCGACTCAATGAGATCCACCCCGTGAATAGTCAACTGAGTTGGAGCGGTCTTACCAGTAGCCACGGTATGCGTAATCGTATAGGCCATGCGCATGCCAGCCCGCTGAACAACCAACAGCCTCGCCGCGGCACCAGCAATCTCTAACTCGCCAGTCTTATTGATCCCGGTATCTGACCCAACAAGCTCGTCGATAAGCCGAGAGCCTTCCGGAACCTCAACTGCAACTTCGCACGATGCGGTTTCCCCGCGGGTCTCCGACGCTGACACGTTTGCAATCGCAGTGATATCCATAATCGGCCAGCCATCCTCGTTACAGATGCCTACCCACTGCTCGCGCGTGGAAACCGTGTAGTCGATACGCTTGCGAATCTCAGCAAAAGCCTTTAAGTCCATGGAGAAAGCACTCCTTCCGCCCATTCGATGGTTGCCCCAGCAGGGGCTGTAATCGTCGCTGTGGCGCCCACCGGGATACTCTCTGTCAACGATGGCAACGCCTTCGTCAACTTCTTGTCGATAGCGCCAGTGGCATCACGCACTACCTGTCCATCAGCTGGACCCATCGACACCACCCGCGGCGAATCTACTGCGGGCAACGCCACCCGAGCACCTGACGGCAGAGTCAATGACCCTGCCTTAGTCCAGGTGATGACTGGGGAAATAGGCACATCGCCAGGGTTAGCAATGCGCACTTTGCCCGCGCCAGATTTCGGACGCAGCCACACCCCGCCATCAGCCACCAGGGACACCGCCACCTGACTCCCGGTCTTCATCTGAGTAACAGGTTGAGGCAGCGGGGCCGCCAACCTCACTGGAAGGACATGCAGCATCTCATCGACAGTCAACCGCAGCACCCCTGGTCGAATCGTCGACCAGGCCGCCGACAGCTTTGCCCACGATTGCTCATTAACCATGGCCAGTGTCAACGTGCCCGTCATCGCCTGCACCGTACGATCCGCTAAACGAAACACGGCGCCAGCAATCCCCGGCAGATTCACCACCGGGTCTTCGATAACTCCTACCAGCCCCTCGATTCCATCTGCGACCACAAAAGCGACTTCGTAGTCGCGCCAAGACGGACTAATGAGCGTCATCTTCACCCCAGACGGGGAGACATACTCCAGGTGTACCCGTTGGGCCATTTACATCACCACCTTTCTGTTTCCGGCCACCACCGCGGCGGACCGGGCTGGACGCTCCAGCTTCCTAACGCGCACATCCAGCGCATCCTGCCCAGCGCTCACGGCCTCGAGCATGTCTTCTACTTCCTGAGGTGAGTACGCAGACTTTCCAGCAGGCAGCGCAATGTTCACCACCGCCTGGGGCTTGCCCATGCCGTCTGCAGCATCCGACTGGAACTGCGCCAAGGCTGACAGCGCATCGCGCACCCCAGGATCAGACTCGCGCCAGTACTCAGCCCACGTCTTCTCCGACGCCTGCTGAGTCTTCAACTTGTCCAGCAACTCATCAATTGGTTCAAGCTTCTTAGCCTGATCAACCTCGAGTTTCTTCGCATCCAGGTTCTGCTTTGCAATATCCGCGGCATTCTTGGCATCGATAAGCTGCTCTTGCCACTTCGCCTTCTCTACCGCGCGTCCTGCATCACCGAGCCAGGAATTGCGAATCATCTCATCGACCTTGTCACCGGCGCCAAAGAATCCCATCGCCCCAGCCGATGCCTGGATCCTCTCCAGCTCCTTCATCTGGCTAGCAGTCAGCGCCTTGAACTCGTTCATCTTTGCCAGTCCAGCGAGCTCCTCATCAATCTGCGCGATACGACGCTTAGATGCCGGCATGCTCGTAAACCAATTAACTGGATTCAACCAGGTCTTAACAGATGCCCGCTCAGCCTTCAGCTTTGCTTTCTCAGCCTGCAGCTGTGCATAGCGCTCACCAACCGTGGCCTGAACACTGTCATACCCGAACGACTTACCAGCAATCGCTGCGAACTTTGCCGCAGCGATATTCAAGCTCGTCGTCGCCGACTCTAAATTCAGAGCGGCCTTACGGTGCTCAAACAGCGCGGCAGTCACGCTACGCTGTGCCTCCAGCTCCGCAATCTGCTTGCCAATCTGTGCAGCCTGCAGCTCAGCCCACAACGCATGCGACTCATCCGACCACTGCGCCATCGCGCCCAAGGCCTCATCCACCCCGGCGCGCGTGGCCCACCGCCACCGGTCAAACGCTAAGGACAAGTCCTCGTAGTTCGACAAGGCGGCCTTCGCATCAGCCTTACGCTGCGCATCAAACGCAGCCTGTGCCTGCGCTACCGTTTTGACTGCTTCAAGCTGGGTGCGCACGCCATCGACCTGGGCCATGCGCATGGCACGCGCTGCAGCCTGCATCTTGACCTGGGCCAAAGCTGCCTCAACCTGGCTTGTTAGCAACTGGTCGTGCAGCTTATCGGACATGTTGGCCAGCTCTGCTACTGCGGACATCATCGAAGCGAAGGCATCGGCGACAGCTGCTTTAGCTTGCATCACTGCTCCAACGATCTTGTCGATGACCTTGATAACTGTTGCAGCTACCTCAATGGCCATTGCAATCTCAGCATGGCCAGCGGCCTTAGCCGCAGCAGCCACCACTGAGCGCGCATCTGACAAGTCGGATTCGGCCTTGGCCAGGTTCTCTGCGGCTTGCAGAGCTTTCTCCGACTGCTTCTTTCCTGCCTTCTCCTGCTCAGCTGTGATGTCCTCGCGAACACGAGACAGTTTCAGCTCAGCCTTAGCAACCTTGTCTGAATCTACCTTGCCGTCCTTGCCAGGCTTCTTCGCTGCCTCGACTGCCTTCGTGGCGTCATCAAGACGGCGCTTCTGCTTGACGGTCAGCTCAGTATCCTCAGTCATAGCCTCGGCATATTCCCGGCGCGCATCCGCAAGGCTTTTCTCTGCTTGTTCGACAGCATCTGACGCATCGACTTGGGCGGCGAATGAGGTTTCCATATCGTCCCAGGCGCTGACCGCGCCTTTGAACAGTCCGGTAATTCCGTCAAGGCCGAGTTTGTCGCCGAGGGCCAAGGCATCCTTAGCAGTGATGTTGGACAGTGCGGATTCGACGTTGTTCATGGCGCGGGCAGCCATGCCTTGTGCTTCGGCTGACATGCCGAGCTTGTTGGTGACATCAGCCATGACTCCGGGGATCTTGTCGAAGCTGCGTGTGTTGGAGGGGTTGAGCACGCGCTCTGGCTTGATGGTGGCCTTGGGCATAAAGCCCATGCCGCGGGCTAAGCCTCCGGAGTCGAAAGCGCCTTTGCGCCACCGGGCCAGGCTCGCGTTACGCTTGCGTTCCTTAGTTACCTCGCTAGCAAGGTTCGAGGCTTCGCCCCAGTCGATGCTGCGCCCCGAGGTCAAGGTGATGCCTTTATTCGAGGTGGAGGCGACCTCTCCGGCGGCGATTTTGCCGGCGATTTCGCGGGCGGCTTTAGCCGTTGCGGACTTTAGCGGGTGCCAGTAGTGGTCTGTGTAGGGTCCGCTTGCGGTACCTGCAGCGCCACCACCGATTTGTCCGTTTCCGCGGGCTCCTCCCATTTCGATGTTCAGGCTTCGACCTGCCTCGTTGAACATGGTGCCGACTGCGTGTCCGCCACCGGGGCCGCCGTTGTAGAAGGCGATCTCGTAAGCATCCTTCTTTGGGCTACGCCCGCGGCGCCATCCAATGGAGGCCAGCTGTGAGGCTGCGTTCATCGTGGCCATGAATCGCCCACGGGTAGCGGTCTTGCCTACCGTAAACAGTGCGCCTTGTCCCTGAGTAGACGAGCAGTCTCCCCAGTTCGAGCCGCCAAAGACGTACGGCGCGCCCTCGAGGCTGCGGGATGCCTGTTGACCGCGTACACGCTGGCCCTTGAAGAATCGCAGCAATTCGTCGTAGCCGACGATGCCTCCGTCGGCGTAGCCTGGCAAGTTTGCGAACCCGCCAAGATCGCCCAACTTCGGATTAACTCGATCAGCGTTGATTGCGGACAAGAGCGGCAAGTACTTCCTGGTTGAAGCACGGTTGACGATGTACTCACCTGGTTCGACTCGGGCGACAGGTTGTTTACGCTCAGTCGACCAACCCAGAATAGGGTCACGCTTACTGCGGGGAATTCCAGGCACATTCGGCAAGACACCGCCACGAGCAAACGCCGGCACGATGCCGCCAATGTGTAATCCTGGAACGAACCTTTCCAAGTTATCTGGGATAACTGCGCGGACGGCATTTTCCACCATGCCGGCGGCAGCACGGATACCATTTGCCAGACCGCGGATGATCGCCTTGCCGGCATCCAGTAGCCATGAACCAGCCCCAGCAAACGCAGACTTAATCTTGCCCGGCAGCTGGCGGAACCCGTTGGCAAGCTCATCAATCTTGCCCTTAACCGCGCTGACCATAGCTTGCACATGGCCCTTAAAAACATCGAAGAGGCCCCGGCAGATGTCCACGGCAGCGCGCACTGCAGCCTTGAGTATGTCCCAAGCCTGCTGGAAAACTCCCTGAACAAGGTTCATAATCGCCTGGCCGAGCTCACCAAACCGATTACCGATGTTGTCGAAGTTTCCAGTCAGAACATCCGCGACCAAACCTACTGCAGATTTCAGCAAGTCCCACGTCGGCTTGATGATGTTATTCCACGTGGACTGGATAATATCTGCCAGGAAATTCCAGGCAGCAGGAATAACCACCTGGAATACCGGGATGACAACATCAGCGATCGCTTTCACAGCCTGGGCGAGGAAGTTGAACACCGGTTTGATCACGCCGTCCCACACCGCTTGCAAGGCCTGGCCTAAAAGCTCAAAGCCAATCTTGACCCCGTCCCACACCATGGAGAAGAATTCTCCAACAGCAGACAGCCCCGTCTTGATGGACTCCCAGTGCGTGACAAAGAAGTCAGCCAGGGCCTGGACACCGACTTTGACCTTCTCCCACACAAGTTCAAGGAAGTCAGCCAGCAAGGCTGCAGCTGCCTTAAATGCCTCCCACACGGGTGCAATCCATGTCTGGTAGAACTGACCGAATCCTGTGTTGAGTTCGGCCCACTTGTCCTTGATTACTTGGAAAGCTTGGATAAGGAAGTCTTTGACCACAAGGCCTACGTCCCGCATCTTAAACAGCACGCGCACGAACGCGGAGTCTTCCTCCACTCCAAACGCGGTCTGCAGAGCAGAGGTGAAGTTGCCCTCGACGAACAAGGCTTTAAGCCCGTTGAAGGCAGTGCCGATCCAGTCAAAGACCGGCTGCATCTTCTGCTTGACCCACTCCCACCCGGCAGCCAAAGCCTGGGTAAAGCTAGCCCACATCTGTTTACCGGTCTCAGTCTTGGTAAAGAACCAAGTCAAGCCCGCAACGATTGCGGTAATGCCAGCAATAATCGCGCCGACCGGGTTAGCCATCATCACTGCAGTCAAGCCTTTGAAAGCCCCCATGGCGATACGCGCGGCCTGAGCCAGGCCACCGCCGACCACCGAGGCAACCTTAGAGATGCCGCCGGCGAACTTCGAGAAGCCCATCGAGCTTTTCGCCAACCCGCCGGTCATCTTGCCGATGGTCAAGCCAACCTTGGCAATGATCGGGTTGGCCGAGTTGGCTTTACCCATTAGTTCGACCAGTCCACCAGTTAGACCTTTTCCGGTCTTGAATGCGCCGCCCGCAATCTTTGCCGCACCAGTGAGGTTCTTTAAGCCACCGGCGAGCTTGCCCACGGGACCCACCACGCGGCTAGCGGCGTTAAACCCGAGGAACGCGGTAACCAGTGCTTGCACCATACCGGGGTGCTCAGCTGCTGCCGACGCCAGCTTATCCAAAGCAGGAACCAGCACATTAGAAATCAGCGGCGCTATCGCGTTGAGGACGTCAACCAATGCCTGCCAGGTGGCCACACTCACCGTGGCCGAGAGTTTGCCGAAAGAGCCAAGTAGGTTCGACACTGAGGGCCACGCTTGAGCAGCAGCACCAGCAATCTTGCCGAAGCTATCCCCCAGCTTTGACCACAGTCCAGAATCAAGCCCATCAGTAACCAACCCGGCAATGAAGTCAGCGACTGCTCCAGCTGCTTTACCCGCAGCCGGGGCGAGCTTGCTTTCGATGACCCCGCCGAGCTTTTCCATCGCCGGGATCAATGCCTGCCCCAGCTTCTCTGAGGCTGGGGCAATAGCCTCACCGACGGCATCAAATGCTGTGCCCACCGACCCGAATAGAGCCGGTGCAGCCTTAAACACAGGGTCAAGCAGCTTCTGGCCCAGGCGACCAGTCGAGGCCATCATGTTGTCAAAGGCGCCCTTGAACGTCTCACCGGTCTTCTGCGCTGCACCACCAAGATGCTCTTCCATCGCAACTTGGAAGTCTTCGAAAGACACCTCGCCAGCAGAAACCTTCTCACGCATTTCCTCGATGGACACACCAAGGTGCTCTGCCAAAGCTGCACCGGCACCAGTGGCGCGGTCATCCAGCTGAGCCAGCGTTTCACCTGTGACCTTGCCAGCACCGGCAACCTTGGCCATGATCGAGGAAATATCATCCATGCCTGTGCCCGCCTGGGCAGCAATATCTGCCGTCAAAGTCATGGCACGATCCATGTCCTGGCCCGTGGCCACGCCAACAGCACCCAGCTTCGCGGCTGAACCCGCTGCCTCATCAAGGCCAAATGCTGTTCCCTTGACCGACTGAGACACCGAGTCCATCAGCGACGACACCTCAGAGGCGTCGTAGCCCAAACCGCGCATCTTCGCCTGCGCCTGGTCAAGAGAATCAAGGCGCTTAAAGCCTTTTGCCATAGAGGTTGCCAACACACCACCAGCGGCGGCGCCCACACCAACAGCACCTGCCTTGAGCGTCTTGCCCATCAGCGATGACATCTTGGATCCGATCATCTCTCCGGTCTTCGCCGCAGGAGCTTCCGCCTGCCCAAGAGCAGACTTAATACCCGGCGCGATTTTCGAAGTCTCGGGGACAATCGATATCCAAGCATTTGCAATTTCTGGCATGGTGGGTGCCTCCTTCTAGGTGGTGCGGGCTGCGCGCACGATGCGCCCGATGGTGGATGCGGATACGCTGAACTCGGTCGCCAGTTGTGTGTAGGTGACACCGCCAGCTGTGTAGGCGGCAACAATGCGTTCATCACGAGAAGCAGTATCTGCCGGGGTAGTTGGCTGGCTGGTGTCGTCGGTGGTGTTGGCCCATCCGAGCCACTCGTTGAGCTCATCGAGTGGGGTGGCCACGCCCCGGAATGTTCCTCCGGTGCCGTCCTTGTCCCACGGATCGCGGGTATCGGCAGCTGCCGTCTCCTTGTTGGAAGACGCAGGTGCCGGCGTGGTGTCGGCGCTGTCGACGCCTGGGCGGGGAATCGGCTCAGGGCGTTTGCCCTTACCGCCGCCTAGTTGCCATGAGATACCAGCCAACAGGTCGACGATGCTTGCTTGTAGCTGTTCACTAATGCCCCACTCGCGGGCCTCTGGGGCGAGGTGGCGCACGACGGCTGAATCGCGCGGTGCCTGAGCCACGATGATGTAGACATCCCGCCAGGACAGTGTGCTAGTTCCCGCCTGGCCAAGACGAAGTCCTAGGCCAATGAGGTCATAGGACAGTGCTTGGCGCAGTGCGGGATCATTATCTAGCGCATCGAGGAGCGCTAGGATTCCCCCACCGTGGACTCCTCCATCCACTGGTCGAGGAACTTGAGATAGTCGCGCATACTCATCTCATCAATCTTGGCCATGGTGTCCTTGCCGATGTTGGCGTGCTCGAAGAGCACGTCATCGTCCAGTTTCTCAAAGCCGCCGGCTTCCTTCGCCAGCTTCTGAATCTTTTTCATTCCCTTGCGGTTGACTGCATCCAGGTAGTACGGGACGACGATGTCAACGTCGTCGCAGGTAGTGAAGTGGAACTTTTCCAAAGCCATGGGGAGACCTCGTTTCTATGAATGTGTGTTGAGCAAAACTAGGGGGAGACAATACGGTTATGGCCCCGGGGCGTCTCCCCTTGTTCCCCGGGGCCATTTGATTAGCTGGTTTCTGCGCTGGGGCTATCTTCACCAGTGGGGCCACCGGTGGAAGATTCCTCAGCGGTTACGCTTTTGGGCGGTCGATGAACTGGTAGAATTTGTTGGACGCGTCGTCGGTGAAGCACTCAAGCTCCAGCTCGTACTTAATGACGTCGGACTTCACGAACGACACATCGCCGACACTGGTGACCTGGGCGTCTGGGGCGAAGAGGCGGATCTTGGAGTCCTCATCTCCCTTGATGTCGGCCTGCCAGGAGATGTGTGGCAGGTCGTCCGCGTTATCCACGGTCTTAATCTTGGCGCCCTCTTCGGAGATGGTGACGTTGTTCTTGCCGTAGATTGCCTTGAGCAGATCGGCGTTAGCCGCCTCCATCACGGTGAACTTGATGACCACAGAGTGCTCGGAGGTAATCACCTTCACGATGTCACCATTCCAGTCCTTAATCTTCTCCGCCGAGCGATCAACGGTCTTGGTCACACCGTCCTCGGAGATGTAGCCCACTGGCTTCTGCTGACCAATAGTCGGCGGGGTTGTCGCATCAGTAGGTACCTTCTCCGAGGTGACTACATCGCCGATGAGCATGCCACCAGAGGCCTTTACATCGGGAGCACCCACCAGAATGTTCTTACGGTTGCGCATATCAGCCATAATCTTTTGCCCTCCTTTAAGGCATAGAAAAAGGCCACCGGGCTATCCGATGGCCATGTACACAATCCCGGTGACTTGCCACCGGGCAACGTGCGGAATATCAGGGTCTGGTAACTCACTAGGCCCTGTAATCTCATCCACGCCGAAACACTTCGGGTGAATGCTTGACGCATCCATCAGGCGCTCACGCACCCGAAACGCCATATCAAGCGCAGCCTCGCTTGTCGGCCCATAGACCTGGACGAAGACCTGCGCGCGCTGGTGAATCGGCGACAGCACCTGCGGTGCTGACTGATCCACCCGCACAAACAACTCTGGGCGATCTACTGGCACCTTGGTGACCACATCGCACTGCACGGCGTCGCCAAGCACCGCCTGCACCACTTCAATTGGAGTCACCATAGCTACCACATCGCCTTCAGCAACGAGTTATGTCGAGCATTGTCAATGCGGGCCTTATAGGTGTGGGGGAACACCAACCCGCGGTATCGGGTCTTGCCTTCCCGAGCTGACCAGCCATACCCATCAGGCAGCTTGTCGGTGATGGCCTGCGCATGCTCATGGACCAATGACTTGACCCCGGGACTGTAGCGAATCTCGCGAAACCCGTCCACGTTCCACTTCTTAATCCGAATCCGCTTAGCCATAGCTATCACGCACCCGTCATCTCAAAGTGTGCCCACGCTCCCGGCGCGTACGCCGAATGCACCGCGGTAGCATCACGGTTGGCAAAGATGAGCAGAGTTCCGTTATCGAGTACCTCGCAAGCGGGGGCATCGATTTTCACGGGTTCCTCAGCCAGAGGAGTATCCACAACAATCATGGGTTATCCACCTACTTTCTTTGCGTGCACAACCACCAGACCAGGTGACCACCACGGACCATGGTTGTAATCCTCGGCGTTTCCTTCGACCTGCCACACATTCCCATCCGGAAGCTTTACCGACGCGCCCGGCGCGAACGGTTCCGCGGCGTAGATATCAAGCTGGTCAACAGTGCGCAGCACAGAGTTTCCCTGAGACTCATCGACCTTGGTGACAGCCCAGCCAGCAACCAGCACCGGCCGGAATTTCCCTTGGTGTGGCACTTGGTTTCCAAATCGGTCAGTGACCATCTCTACCTCGGAGACCTCCACGGTGTGCCTCAACGGGATAAATGACATCACCACCACAGCCCTTCGTGTAGCGTGCCGCCACAATCCGGGCAGGGTGAATTCACTGACCCGACGAGGTAGAAGCATCCTTGGCAGCGTCGATCCATCTGCGGCAGAGTATCAATCGCGCCTGGGCCACTACGCCGGCTACTGCTGCACAAAGACTCGAGCTCTTTAATCTCTGATGGAAAGAACAACGACCGGCGAGTCTGGCGGGTGTCAAAAGACACCGTTTGTCCAAACGGCCCGGCCGTATTCTGCTGGCTAGAGATAGCGCCCGATCCCGACTCCGCCCACCGAAGTACTGCTCCACGAATAATCGCGATAGCGGCATCAGCGAACTCGAAGTCATCATCATCAATGCAAGGGGCTACCCGGCGCGCCATGGCAAGGGCGTCCTTGATGAGGATGTTGACGACGTTGGCGTCGAGGTCCGTGTTGAATGCGAGGATGTCCTGGGCAGAGAGCGTAAGCGTCATGGCGTATCCTCCTCTACCTGTTAGCTAGTAGCACCGCTGGTGGTGGAGGCGACCTCGTACTTAACGAAGGCGTCCAGGTCGAGGATGCCCCAACCGAAGATGACCTCAGTCATAAACGCCACTGAGTTGCGGCGCTGCAGGTCACCATTGCCGAACGGATCGCCGTATTCGATGCGCTTGAGGCCAATGTCAAGAGCGCGGCCAAAGCGCAGTGCTGTCCAGTCGCCGCCGAAGCCACGGATGTTGGTGTCAGCAGAAGCGTCAACCTGACCGGACACGCTTCGAGAAACTCGCACGGACTGGCCAGAGTATGTGGCAACAGAGCCACCCATTGGGATATCCGGGTTGGTGCGGCGGCCTTCCTTATCGCGGGCGTTGGCCAGCTGGCCAACCAGGCGGGGGTCAAGGGCGAAGCCGTTAAAGCCCAGTGGCTTATCGCCGCCAACTACTTGGTTGTATCCATCCCACAGTTCCTTGTCGACTGCCTCGGGTTTGCCGCTCAGTGCGACCTTCTTCGTGGTCTGGGCCAGGAATTCTGGGTTACCAGACAAAGGCTTGCCATCGGAGGCCTGGCGGCCGTGCAACACAGCCAGGTCAATCTGTCGGGACAAGGAATCAGACAGTTCGGACGAGATCATATCCAGCACGCCGGCCGGATTCTTGTGAACAGTCTCCATCGTGAACTCAAGGCCGACGACAGCCTTAATCGGCTTGATTGCCTTAGCCCCAACCTCAAGGGAGGAGTCCACCTTGTTCTGGCCTTCACCAATAATCGAGGCGGCTGGTCGCTTGGTGAGGACTGGCACCAGGTTCTCCCCCAGAATCACCGGGTGGGCCTTAGCCAGAGACGGAACAATTGCCTCCTCGGTCGCCAGCTTCCAAATTTCATCGGACACGCTCCGAGGCAGCAGGGACTGTCCGCCGTCGCCGCCCAGGAGGGTCTTTTCAGTCAAGGTAGCCATGTACGGCACCTTCCTTTCTGTCGAATATGTGTGTTGTTAAATCCCCAGAATCTGGCGAGCAACCGCATCCTTGTCAGACACGCTCGCATCACGCCCAGCCGCATTAGACTCCGGCATTGCCTTCTTCTCAGGGACTTGCGAATGCGCCCATGACACCAAAGCGTCTGCCGCTGCAGTTAAGGCCTCCTCATCCCCGCTATCAGGCAGGAGTTCGGCGGGCACTCCGGTGGCAGCTGCCACCTTCGAGCGCACTGCCTGGGCCTGTGCCGCACGAGCTTGCGCTTCCAACTCGGAGATTCGCTCCTGAGCCTTTTCAAGGTCGCTTTTCTTCGACTCCTCGAGCTCACGCATCTTTTGCGCTAGCGGTTCAAGCTCTTTGGCCTGATTGCGGTACTTGGCCGCCTCCTTGCGCAGCTTTTCCACGTAAGCACGGTCAAAAGTCTCTGACGCGTCCCCACCAGCATTAGCTGCATTAGGGGCCTGTTCTTCCTTAGCCTCCTGGGCTTCGGTAACTTCGGCTAGCTTTTTGGCATTCATACTGTTCCTCCTGGGAATTCAAGTAAAAGGGCATAGAAAAACCCCAACCTGCCCACCAGGGACAGAATTGGGGTTTCGTGCGCCGACCGGGACTCGAACCCGGCGCGAGAGCCTACCGACTAGGCGACGCTATTTTCGTTCTTATACATTTGGAGGGCCTCGAGCATCTCATAGACAGGGCCGTCGTCATATCTTTCTTCGATAAACTCCACAGCTTTATCCGTTAAGCAACCTGCTGTAAACGCTTCGTCGAGCAACGTCGCAATGGCTTCTTCGGGCTCGCCAGCCTTAAGATTTTCTTCAGCAAAGACTCTGCCCACCGACGGCGAAATTAGCTTATCGAGCTGACGGTAGTTCTCTTCGTCACTGAGCAACTTCAGCCCCCTTCGGTACGTCTTCGACTGGAAAAGCAGTCCTAAAGGCAATTTTACCATCAGGCCTCACGTTATATTCCGCCCTGACAGTCAGTCCGTCAATCTCTCGCCACACGGTTCGTCGAACTGTAGCGGCTCGAAAATGAGTTGGCTGCTCGAGCGTATCTCTGACAGCGTCGACTATTTGTTGATCAGTCCATTCCTTGGGGAATGTCGACGCCCCTGGGCGCTGTGAGTCCCAGCGATGCCCGTCTGCCAGGCTTTCATCATGCGGCCAGCCTTGCCCGTTTCGGCCTGGATGGTCTCGCCACCCATACAGCACATGCCCCGGCATCTTGCCCAGGGGAGGTAGCTTCTCGCCTGGAAATACTGCCGACATCCCATCGCCCGTGTACTGCGGAATCCGGCAGTACTGCAGCCGTGGCCACTCCACGTCTTGACCGGCCTGCTGGCGGCGAGCAGTAATACACTGCCGCCAATCATTCACCGTCGCTGAGCGCCCGAACTCTTTATTCAATGTCTGCGATAGCTGCGCCAGGTCACGATTAATCTGTGGCAAGTCTGAATCGTCTTTCACCTCAATGGCAAGACAGCGGCAGTTGTCGTGATAACGCCGAACCTCGCCCAAGACGCTGTCTTTGCTATAGACCGCGCCACGCGAGCCCAGCATCAGACAAAATGCACAGGCCCCCGGCTCAGGAACCCGCGCGTATCGGGTGCCCGCGGTGATTACCGCACGCGCTACGGTCTCCCGCGCCGGTGCTACCACAAGACGGTTCGTAATCCCCTGCAGCTTCTGCAATGCCAAGGCTCGTGCCTCGGCATCATCGACATCTTCAACCCACATTGCCGATTTATACGCGGCCTGGGCCTGCGCAAACCCTACGGGGTCAGCGACCTCCGGATACTCCAGTTCACGCAGCGTGTCATCTAGGGATCGGTCTAGAAACAGGTAATCTGCCGCGGAATACGCCGCCTGCTCGCCGTATGCTTGCACAACCGCCGCAAATGGCTCCACAAGTAGCTCCTTCTGGGCAATGAATCCCAGCCCTTCGGTGCGCTTCCACCAGGCCAAGAGGTCACGCTGAGCCAACATGCGCAGCCCATCCAAGGATGCCGCATAATCACGCCGATAGTTTGGCATTACTCACCCCCAGGCACACGGTTAGCACGAGCAGCTGCCACAACTTCATCAGACTGTGCAGGCTGGCCTTCGTCTGCTTGGGCTGCACCTGCCAATAGTGACACTCGCTGAACTGCTTGTTGCTGCGCTAGTTCCTGCAACATGATGCGCTGCTCCTGCGGGGTGTAGCCGAGCCTGTCCCAACCCACACGTGAATTCGTCGGAAGGACACCAGCCTGAACCTGCTTGACCACAGCGTCTGTCGTGGCCGCAACCGTTGGTGTAGCCGGATTGCCCCAGCGAACGCCCACAGCTGATAGCTCATCAACAGACTGGCCAGCACGACCAGCAGCGGCAAGGCGACCCACCTGAGACCATGAGCGCCCGAACGACTTTTGCCGCCGCTCCGCGCGCTTGACCAAGCGTGCTTCCATCGCGCGAATAGCATCTGCTGACGTAGCTTGGTCGCCTCGCAGCCCAAAGTAATGCCCGGGTAGGCCAGCCTCGGCAGCCGCGAGCTGCGCTAGCCCTTCAATCTGTTCCAAGAACGGGCCAGCTGGTTGCGGGGAAAACTCCCCCAGCTTTGGCTCACGCTCTGTCTCATCCACCGGGCCAGTAGTCCACACCCGACCGGTAAGAACCTGCCACGGAGACATCGGAGCACCGTCCGGGCCGACAAAATCACTTGAGTCCATACCAATGGCATAGCGCTGTGGGGCGGAGAAGAACTCACGGTTAACGTCCATCGAAATCAATGTTCGAACCGCGGCATCTGTATATCGACGCAACGCTGCCGTGATATCTGATTTGCCGCCGCGCGCACCCGTTCGAGGACGGTTAACAAAAGGCACCAGAGGCACCATTCCCAGCCCGTGAAACTGACGATCCAGCACACGCCAGGGTTGCGAGAAGTGCTTCTCAATCATCACGACCTGGTCCGGCAACCACAACTCGGCAACCGTGTGTTCTTCCCGGCTTTCGGTAATCGTTAGCGCGGAATCAAACCGCCGTGTGCGTGAATTCAAAATGCCCGTCGTGCTCTTAGCATCATGCCCGCGGATCAATTGCGCGGGCTCGCTGTCACGGCCGGCAGTTACAGACACGAAGCTGATGCCGTAGATCATTGCATCAAGGTGAACCTGGCTAGCTTCTTCATCAAGCGCATTAGCGTCGAAGATATCCAGCAGCCCCTCATCACTAAACCCGAGAAAGTCCAGGCGCTCCTCAAGCACATCAACAGCTGTACCAGCCCACCCGCACACAGTCTTGAGCATGCGCTGCACATGCTCCGGGGTAGAGATATTAAGCAAGCGGGCAGCGAAAGACCCATCGTAGTAAGCCTCATGGAGGCGGTTGGCCTGCAGATGGCACACCAACTGCTCTTCCAGCCGGTTCACCAGGCGCTGCTCATCATCGCTCAGTGCAATAGTCACTACCACACCACCACCTTTCGTTTCGGACGAGCCGGACGCACCGGCCGCTTCTTCTTGGAATAGGTCCGCCCCGTGAGCGCCAGCGTGGCAGCCACGAGCGGGGTAATGTCAGCGTCCTCATTAGCGCGGTTCCACGCCCACGAATCACCAAGCTTGCGTTTACGGGCAGACGCAGCCGCCAGGTTGAGCGAAATCTGGTCCAAGTGTCGAAGGTCGTGCGACATCACGGCATCGTAGAGCTGGCCACACGCAGCGGCCATGATGTTTGAGCCCGTCCTCGAGACCTTCACTCCCTGCGCCTCCAGCGGCTCGATAAGCGAACCAGCCGGGGAAAGGACATCAATCATCAGTGCGCTGACCTCCTGCTTGGACAAAATGGCCTTCAGACGCGGAATCACCCAATCAGGAGTTCCACGCCGGTTCTCGATAACGTCAACCCAGAGATGACCGTCAACAGAGGTACCAGCGGCCACAATCGAGGCAGCATCACGACCCGGCGCGATGTCCACGGCCAGGACGACGGGTTGGCCGTCGTCGACGAGGTTGGAGTCGGCGCATGCATCCCAGTCTTCAAGGGGAAGGACTCGGCTAGTGCGCTCCTGCTCCCACATCCCGAGACGCTCGCGGCGGAATCCGGCGTCTGAAAGAGCTGAGCGCTCAGCTTGTACAGCGCCGATGGTGATGCGCTTGCCCAATGCGGGGTTCGCAGCCAGCCATAGTGTTTCGTCGTCAGCGTCAACCTCAACGGTGTCCGGGGCAGGGGCGGCTGACCATTCAGCCCATAGGAGGGTGGGGTCGGTGCCTGCGTGCGCGGCGTCGTGGAGGCGGCGGAATACATCACCGTAGAGGTCATCGGGTGCTGGCGGTGTGCCGGTGAAGATTTGCTGCGGCTCACTCGACGGTGAGATGACCGGCAGCAATGATTCCAACGTCTCATCGGTTAAATGCTGCGCCTCGTCGAGAATCAGCGTGTCACCGGAGAAACCACGGCCTGATGTCTTTGAGCGAGAAATGAACTCGATGGAACCGCCGTTGTCGAGAAAAATAGCTTCCTGCCCGTTGGTCTGCCGAAGCGTGGTGATGTGAGCTTTCAGCTCGTTGTGGTTCAGGAAGAAGCCCGAGATTCTCTGAAACGCCTTCCTATTGGTTTTCACCTCGTGAGCAGTATGGATGATGCGGCGTCCGAGTAGTACGGCCTGGCCTAGCTCAAGGATTTCGATAATGGCGTTCTTGCCGTTTTGGCGCGGCACGGAGACACCTACCTTGGAGGCTGCAAGCCCGCCGGAGGCATCGCGCCCCATTGCAGCGGTCACCATTCCCTCCTGCCAGGGATCCGCCACCAAGCCAAACGCTGCGGCAAGGTCAATAAAGTCAGCGCCATCGAAGTGGTCTACCGCCTGCTTTGAGGGCTTGGTCAAGAAGCTAGGTGTCTGGGCGCCCAACAACTCACCCGGCGCGGTCTTGTCGTGCTTGTCGTCGCTGTCGAAGGTCATCAAGTGCACTGCCCTCCTTTTCTACGTCGGTGAGAAGCTCAATCTTTTCCACGATGTCGGCCAAGCGTGCAGCTAAGACGGCAACGTCGCGCGGTTGGTCGCACTCATCAATTTCAAGGGCCAGGCGATCGCGCAGTGCTTGGTAAGTCTCGAGCGCCTTATTGGTGGAGGCAGCAGCAAAAACACCAGCTAAACCCTGTGGTTTGGCATGTACCCCACCAGTCCCGGTCTGTAGTTCTGGGTAACGCTCTGGATGGCGCTGAACACGTTTTTTGCACCTATCCGAGCACCATTTCGTCTGCCGCCCTCTCAGAGGTGTGCGGCAGGCAACGCAAAATCTCACGATTCACCCCCTCGATTACGCTAAAGTCCCAGTTAAACCCTATTTTTCGGAGGGGGATCGCAGCATGGCAGCCCTCCTCGCGAGCCTGGCGCGCCGAGGGTTTCCTCCCCAGGTCTTACCACGCGCGCACATGCTGGTTCTTCTTCGGCGCACGCCGCGAACCTTTAGCGCCAGCTGATTTGTTGCACCCTAGATGCATCGGCTGCAGACTTCCTAGATTGGAGCCACCCGCAGCCACTGGAACAATGTGATCAGCCGATGGGCTCATTGGGTGCGGCGCCTTCATCGTCTTATCAATCGGCAGGCCACACCACGCACACACCAGTTCATCTTGAGCTAGCAGGCGTGCACGCTTCCTGCGGTAGGCCCTATCACCGGTACGCGACACTACGCACCCCCTTTGTGCCCGAGCACAACAAAAGGCACCCGAACTATTCCAGTCCGAGCGCCCAACTCTTACAAGCGTAAGCTTAGCACCCTGGGTGGGCCACGTAAACACTTTTCCCTGACCTGCACAAACCAAGCACATCTGACAGGCGTACAAGCATGCGACCATCCGGTGTTATCTCAGCGGTAATCCTGCCATCCGCTACTGCCCGCCGAATCGACGCGCGGGAAACAGGCCTACCCAACAACGCTGACCATGCTGCGATCTGACGAGCTGTCCCAAACTCCAACGGCTCCGGATCACCCACACCCGCAGGCGGCGACACCACATCCGAGACCACACGAGCAACCGCGATGACCTCCTCAGCACAACGCTGACCCCACGCCACCTGCTCTAGCCACGGCAAGCGATGACGCAACCACTCCGCGCGCTGAGCTAACGACGCCTCGGCCGGAAGCGAACCGCACTCAGGCACAGCACGAACCAGACACCCGCACCAATAGCCCAGCACCTCCAAAGCATTCAGCTTCAAATCAAGCAGCGGCAAAGACACCGGCGGCCTAGACTCCCGCCTCGACGGAGGCTTACCCGCGTTCTCCCCGCTCGACGGTTGACGCGGCTCCATAAGCTCATCAAGGCCAGGACCATCCAACGCCAGACGCACCAAGGCACGACCACAAGCATCCATCAAGTAATCATCCATCCACTGACCTCCTTCTTCTTCCACCTCGAGAACCTCTACGGCGACGTTTGACAGACTCGTGCCCTGCCCTAACCGGCCCTACCCGACCCGTCCCGTCCCTACCCGACCCGACGATCCCAGGCGCGTCACCCGAGCGTCCTGGATCGCGACCCAGGTTTTTAGGTGGATCGTCATCTGCAGCGGGCGAGCCGGCCATTGAGGCGCTCAAGCCTGTTGCGGATTGGGGACCAGTAGTCGCGCTCTCCGGTGTCATGGTCTGCGCTCCTGCAACCGATGAGCCGGCCGTTGAGGCGCTCGAACCGGTTGAGTGTGCTGCAGTGCGCATGATGCGCTCCATTTCTTCCGGGCTCGCGGTGACCCACTCGGGAATCTCATCATCGAGAGGGGCCCGCGCTCCTGCAACCGATGAGCCGGCCGTTGAGGCGCTCGAACCGGTTGAGTGTGCTGCAGTAGCCGCCTCGTCGTTGTTCTCCTGGACGTCGGCCGGCGCTCCGGAATCAAGGTGTGCTGCTGATAAGGCGCTGCCTTGACCGTCTGCGTCCTGGCTGATGTCGAGGGGCAATTGTGGGGCGGATAGCTCGATGCGGATTCCGTGGTCGATACACCACTGGTCCTTGTTGACGAAGTCGACGGTTTTCTGGCTATAGATTGGGTTTTCGGGCTCTGGTTTAAGGTGTAGTTCTTCGCCGTTTCCGCGGCGGGAATTACACGTCTTGCAGGAGACCACGAGAGTGTCGACGGTCGAGTTCTTGTGCTTTGTTAGTGAATCGTAGGTGGCGGCTCTCTTTCCGCGCCTGTTGGACCAGGACACTGATTTGGCGCACCAGCGACAGACATCTCCATCGCGGACACGCACCTGGGCAAGTAGGCCCGGGGTGCGTTTGTCTTTGGCGCGGTTTCGGTCTTGTTCGACTTCCTCCCGGCGGCGCATATGAACGAATTCCTCATCATTGAGGACAAGGCGGATGACGTAGCGGTCATCGAGTTTGGTTTCTTCTGCGATGCCGGCGGTTTTCAGAGCATCGAGGACTGCACGCTCGCGGCCTGGTGCGACTTGGGCAAGTGAGCCCATTTCAACAATGCCGTCAGTCAGGTGAGCAGCAGAGCCCGCAGCAATCTGGGCAAGTACTCCGAAAGCTTCGTTTTTCTGTTGATGGTCTAGCCCGGTAGCCACAAGAAGCCTCGACATCATGGGGTGCGTGACGATGTTGTCACCGATGCGCAACCATGCCATGGTGTGGTTCTCCTTTCTGTGGCTCTTGGGGTCGTGGTGGGCTAAGGCGGTGGTCTCGGCGGGCTAATAGGTGGCCTGTCCTTTCACGTAATGGCTGCTTATGCGGCAACGAGGGCATCAGTAAGGCGACGATGAACAGTTTTGACGGTGAGCCCGAGCTTATTGGCCAGCAAGGCGTGTACTTTGTCCTCGGCGTATCCAAATCCCCGGAAAAAGCGGTACTCCTCAAGAAGATATTGGCTTTCCGCGCGGTAATGCTCATCGCGGGCTATCATCGAGCACTCTTTACAGTGCTTGGCGCTGCGCTTGGCCAAGGGCTCTTTGCACCGGGCGCAAAACGAAGCCGGTAGCTCATGAGCTGCGCAGTGCTTGACGTAGCACGCACGGCAGCGAGCCTGACCGCGGCGAATCGGTGTTGCACAGTCCGCACAGTGGTTCTCGGTGGCCCGAAGATAGCCTACATAGCAGTCACGACAACGGGTTTTGCCTGACCCTAAGGATTTTCCGCAATCAGCACAGATGTTCTTCCTACAGGCATGGCGGTACGCATCCGCGCAGGCACGACAGCGAACAGCGCGGCGACTCGACAGCTCTTTTCCGCAGTCTTTACACGTATTTTTCATGCTGACAGCCCTCCAATCTCCATCAACGGGCACCACTGTGGCACCGCGGAAGATTTCGCGCCCGCGGTGTGGTGATGTGCCGCTAGGAGGCGCAGAAGACGGTTCAGTGCCCGCGCCGCGTGCTTTTCAGCCCGCTTATGCGGGTCTTCTTCGTAGTCGAAGATGGCGGTAACGATCTCAGTCTCGGCTCGCTGCCGGAGTTCTTGGTTCATTCGTAGCTCTTTTCGATAGTGCAGCCTGCAGCACGGCGGGCAGCGGCATAATCCTCAGCCTGCTGCTCAGCGGTGCGGCTAGTAGTAATGAGCTGGTTGGTGGTGCCGACAACACTGGTAATGACAGTGTCACGGAAAGTGCGGGTTACTCGTGTCCCGTCCGGGGAAATCGCAGTAACTGACCTGGTTGATGACATTAGGCCTCCTTAAAGAACGTAGAAAAGCGGTTGGGGCGTCTCGTGCGGGAGAGAGACGGATAGCACTCACGGCACAACCCCTCCCCTAGATGATCTCGGGAGGACTGCAGGCTCTGGTTCTTCCAGGTGCGCATCGCTACAAGCTTGCAGCCACAGCCAAGGCAGGTGGACTGCCATTGAACGTTTTGCCTCGGTGTGACGTCACAGTAACGAGCAGCAACTACCCCGTCGATGAAGACACCGGCAGTCTCGTGCCTGGCAAGGCGGTCCTCGCACCAATCAAGGGCAGGGCAGCCAAGACACAGAATGCGGGCGTGGTGCACGCGCACTGTGCGGTCTTTTGGCATCTCACGCGGCGGAGTCTCCCACACATTGGGATGACCAGGCCTCGCGCGATGCTCAGGCCTCCTGCACACATGGCGAACATCTGGTGTTGCCGGTTCCAACAGGCTCACGCGACCCCCTGCGGTGGTCGAGCAGTCACCAGACGGGTCCCAGCACTAGAGCCAGTTGCTTCCTCTGCGTCAAGCTCCGGCGAAGGAGTTTCGCCCGGCTTAGCATCAAGCTTGCCGTCGCGATCATCATCGTGCATGACAGTCGAGAGCACGCGCAGGTCCCCGGCGTACGTCAACGCCTTGGTAGTTACCCACTTATCCTGCGTGGCCAGGAAGTGAACATCCGGGTGCTTCTTGAGGATGGTGCAGGCAGAGAAGATATTCTTCATCATCACCGGCTCCAAGACTCCGGAAGTCACACGTTGCCTGTCTTCGTGAGCAGTGATGACTTTGGCAATCGAGGGTGCTACTTCAAGCTCACCTCGGGGTACCTGATGCCGGTAGAGATGCAAGTCCAGGCCCGTCGCGTCGTAGAAAAAAGCGCGGAAATCAGTGAGCTCAATTGCAAGAATCGGCTGGTCCTCTAAGTCAACGTCCTTCACAGAACGGAAAGGAAAGAGCATCCTCAACTCTTTGACCTGTGCGCCAGTTAATTCAATGCAGGCATCTTCATCAGTGCTTAACTTGATCCAACTTGCCTCAACGGTCACCGCCGCAAGCTGGCCAACTGTCATGGCAGTCACGACAACATGATTGCGCTCAGGGACGAACTCTATGCGGATTTTCGGGTTATCTTTATCCGTGAAAACTGCTGCAGCACGGATAGCGTTAATGAATCCCCATAGGTAGACCACAGCAGTACTGCGCGGCTGCCCCACAGTGGTTAATCCTGCCATTATTTGCTCCTTTCGGTTATCTCAAGTTCCATTTGCCCAGGGATTTGGCCAAGCTTCTGCGGTGTTTCAATCCAGCGATGAAGCTGAATCTTGCGCTGTGGATCCAGGCGCTCCCACCACACCTCGGCGTCTTCAAGGTCACGAGCCCCCATGCGGCTACTTCTTGTCTTTAGCGCGATTAATGCGCTTGAGGATGCTGGCAGGTAACTCTGTATCTGGGCGCTGCGCCGAGCATTTAGCCGCGTGAGCAATCCACAGCTTGATACCGCGGGCGGCGACCTCTTCGGCGTCATACTGCCCCAGCTGAACCGCGACAGTAACGCGCTTGCCGGACTGGTAATCCGTTGTATGGCGCAGCATGATGCGTCCATTCGGATCAGTGCCCGGTTCAAGTGCAAGCCGCTTTCTAGCCGGAGTCCACACCCACTTGATGCGATCCCCACACTCAGGACAACGCGGATCCTTAGTCGACACCGGCCCCGCCAATCCCCATCTCGACGTCACCGAACGGGTCTAACCAGCGCGCAGACATAGAGTCCTCCACCGCGCGTTTCTCCCGCTCCTCCAGAACAACCTCCACAACGGTGAGGTCACGGTCAAGGTCGGAAACAACCTCCTGGAGCTGGCAGACAGTCTGTTTCAGGATCATTACGCAAATGATGGTGAAGACAAGGGCAATGCCGTAAACAGTGATAGTTAAGGTAGTCATAATTACTTCTCCGATTCCTTAGTGGTGTTTTTAGAAAGCAGCTTCCAAGCCGCAGTAACTGAGCGGTACGCCTTTTCGTCGTCCCCGCTTTCCCAATGCATTGATGCGCGCCGCAAGTGGTTCGACGAGGTCGTGATACATCCCTTCAGGCGCTCCACGGTCTGGCGAAGCTTGTCACGCTCCGCCAGAACACCGTGACTGCCCAGCTGATTAGCGGTTCCCTCAGCTTTTCCAGCCGCATCACGCGACTGGCTCGCAGACTGCGCAGTCTTGGCTAGCTGAGCCCTATACTCCTCACAGCGCTTAATCGTCTCGGCGAGCTTGTCCTGGAGCTCATCAACCTCATTCGATTTGCGCGCCGTTGCCCTGCGCGCATCAGCCAGAGCTTTCTCCGAATAATCAAGGTTCTTATTCAGCCGGGCCAGCTCAGCTTTAGCCCGAGCAGAGTCATCAGCAGTAGATTCAAGACACTGCGCCAGCTTGCTCTCCAACTCCGCAACACGGCCCTTACAAGCGGCATAATCCTTCCTCAACTGCTCAACCTCTTCGAGGTCCGCAGGCTCAGCCTCGCGCTCAGCCAACGCATACTCAGCCTCAATAAGCTTGAGATACAACTGGCCAATGACAATCTCAACGCCCTGCGGAACTATGTGCTTAATCTCCATGGCTAGGCCACCTCCTGCATAAACCGGTCAAGCTCAGAAATCGGGATGAAAATCTTCAACCCCTTCTGATTGGCCTTATGAGTTGGCCGGCGCCGACAGCGGATAAGCCCCTGGCGGCAGAACTTACGAACAGACCACTCTGAGTAGCCGACATACTTCGCAAACTCAGCCACGGTCAGCAGCCTTTCAGGCTCTGGAATCTTAGACATGAACAGCCTCCTCCTGGGCTGGGTGGCGAAAATAGTCGCCGATGAGAGTGGTGATAGTACGGTGCAGTGGCACGTTGGGCGGCAGCTCAAGGCCGCTGTGCTTGCCGACGACGACCAGGGCGCCGTCCTCAAGACGAGCAATCCACGTACAACCGTTGGCAGTGACCTGCCACATGTTTGGGCCAATAGTGCATACCCGCCTGATAAGCTGGGTTAAGGCTCCGGGGCACATCCGGGGCTCCTTTCGTTTTGTGCTGATTTTCCACTGCTGTGGGGTTAACAATGTGGTTCACTTTCTTCAGGGCTGCTGCCCTGGAAAGTGAGGTGATTTAAATGTTGAAGTTCGAGCACATAACCGGATTGAATGTTGAGGGTGTCGCCCCGGCCGAAGATCTGATTGATTCCATTCGGGAAGCTCTTGCTGAGGGCGGCGACCCGGCACCCGGGTTAGCTCTTGCGCTGGTTAAGGCGATTGCCGAGTTGGAGACGGCGAAGAAGTCGATTGCCGACCTGGAAGAGCGGATGGAGTCGACGCAGCTCTACGTCATTGGCCTTGAGACGCGCCTCGTTGAGAGCGGCCTCCGCTTCGGCGACCCGGCTGCGATCATCAATCCGAGTGCCACGCCCGACGGCGAGTCCCTTAACCCCAGCGGTGACCTCTCGAAGTAGGTCATCAATTTCTTTCGCGGTGTAGTACCTCTTGCCCGGAAGATTCACGGTCACCTCCGGCGTGCCAGCGCCAGGGGTTTCTTCGTGGTTACTCATAGTTTTTCCTCTCTTGATTCCCTCCTGCGGTATCCCCTGCCACAGGAGAGTTTCTTTCCGTTACGGCACCAGAAGGGCCTGTTCCAACACAGCCTTCTGGGCCGCGGTCAAGCTCATACAACTCGACATAACCAGCGATGCGAAGGCCTCAGACGGCACTTCACGCGCTGTCCGATATCCCTGTCCGTAAATGCCGTCAATGATCATTTCGGTGAAGCATTCCGCCTGGTCTTGCCAGCCCGGCTCGAAACCAAACTCAGTGCGACAACGCACATCAATACCGGCGCGCATCATGTCCCGGATCGAGCGCGACTGCAGTTCCTCCCAACTCAATGCATCCATCTTGTGGGCTCCTTTTCTTTCTTCGTGCATGTGTTTCTTCATGACTTGCCGAACTTTGTTCTTGGCATCTGCCGCAAAGTTGTTATCTGGAAGTGGAACTTTGTTTTTCCGTGCCTGGTCGCGTCTCTAAGTGCGGCGAGCAGATTAGACCCGAGAGCCATGCTCTTGCCGCCGAGGTTCATTCCTTCAAGGCTGTCGACGGCATGGATGTCGATATTGAATTTGTCGATCAACTGGTTGAGCTCATGGATGAACTCAATTGCTTTTTGGTTCTCGATGCTGATGACGAATTCATCGCTAACCTTGCGCAGGCTTGCGGTGCTTTCTCCGAAGTCGTCAGGCGCCCTATCGTTGACTCTCATCCAGGGCATTAGCGTTCCCCTTCGTCAATGTTCCGATGCCCGTCTCGCTTAACCAGCGGGCTTCTAGGGCTCCCAGCCGATGCCGCGAGCTTGTGCTGGGCAATGAGCTTCTTGATTTTCCGGCGGCGTTTCCAACGTCGAAGTACGCTTCTAACATGAGCGAAACGTGGACGCTTTATGTAGATGGTCACCTGCGCAAGATGCTCGACTGGGCTTACCCCTTCGTCCTGGCCTGCTGGCGCCAGGTCAAAAAAGATGGTGTACCTTTCGAGCTGCGGGTGGAGCATGCTGAGCCGTTGTGGCTGGACGTCGAATCGAATGTTGACTTCCTCATACCGGAGGGCCATGAGTCCGACTTCACCGAGACACTTAACGAGTCCGAATACGAGGAGTTTATGAAGTTTTTCGACTCCGGTAAGAAGCACGTCTACAGGCTCGTTGACGTCGAGTCGAATGACATTTACTTCCCCAGAGCGCAAGACGTTAAGGGTCGCTAAATGGGGCTTACCCTCTATCCAGAATCGGACAGTGCGGTGAATGGTTTCCCCAACGTCTCGGGTTGGAATCGGCATCCTCCGCCGGTGCAGCAGTTGGCGATTATCCGCGGCTCGCCTGGCCTCATAATCAATGGTCATGATTGTTCTTCCTTGCTTTCCGACGCCCGGCGCGCCTAGGCGGCGGGTTCTTCTGTCGGTTCTTCAGCTATGGCTTGGACTGCAGATTTAATGTCGGTAACTCCCGCTGCCTCCATGAGCTTGATCGCAGTTGCCAACTTGACGTCAAAACCGCGTCGAACGCGGCTTACCGTTCCAAGAGAGATGCCCACCGAAGCCGCAACCGCTTCATCTGAACTAACTCCCCGCGCTTCCCGAATCTGGTCGATTAGTGCTGGTTTGATGCGGTACTCCATACCCAGCTCCTTTCTGTGCAATTTGCTTACAAATCCCATTATGCACACACAAAGCAGAATGCACAACTCGTTTTGCACAATCCGTTATTACCCCAGTTAATTACATGTCTGCATATTGCAATCAGTTAACGCATTGTGCATAATGGGTTGCATGAGCAATCACATCAGTTGGTATAAATCGCTGGTTGGATCCGATACTGAAAAAGCGGCGTCCGACCGCGCCGGCATCACAACCAGCACCCTCAACCGTCAGCTGGCCAAAGGACACCTATCAGAAGGAAATGTCATTGCCATTGCACGCGCATACGGAGCAAACCCCGTCGATGCACTGGCAAGAACCGGATACATCACAGCCGAAGAAGCCGCTGGCAATGGCCGGGAAATAGCTGAGCTGCTTTCAGACCAGGAACTCATACGGGCCCTGGCACTACGCATCAATCCGGATGAAGAAATCTGGTCGCAAGCATTTGGAACGGTTGTAAACGAAACATCGAAGGCCGCCTCCCCAGCCGAAAAAGCTGATGTCCAGGCAGACGTTTACGATTTGGACAGCCGCTCTCACGACGACCTGATTGAACGAATCAACGCTGGAATTGAACCGGTAGCCGCGCAGGAAGCGACGGAGCCGCTAGAGGAACACCATCCGTAGAAAGTCAGAAAGGAGCGCCCGATGTCCCCCATCGAGGAGCGTCTACACGACCTGCTCGACCAGGCCGGCGTGGAGCTGGTAGAAACAGGCAGACTCGACGTCCGCTACAACGCCTGCTACCACCACGCCACCGGCACAATCATCGTGCGCAGCGGACTAGACCCCGCCACCCGCATCTGCGCCATCGGCCACGAGCTTGGCCACGCCGCCAACGGTGATGATTGCTCCACCGCGCGGGCCGAACGCCTCGCAGATGAATGGGCCGCGCGAAACCTCATCGACATCGACCTCGTCGAAGACGCCGCCGCAGACAACGGCGGAGCACCAAGCGCCATCGCCGCCGAGCTAGGCGTCACGCCGCGGCTCCTGACCATCTGGATGCAACTCTACGAAGCCGGCCGAATCCCAACCCACAGCCCATACAGCTGCATGATTCTCTAAGTCCGAATCACCCCCCAAGTAACCAACTAATACCCCTCGCCTAGAGGTAAATAACCTTTACAACTGCCAGGTCAAACAGCATAAGCAATTCGAGTAAGGACGACTATGGATAACCAGCAATTAGAGCCTATTTATAACGGCTCAAATGAGTTTGTCATGTATTCCACCGAAGACGGGAAAACGGAAATTCACCTCCGCGTCGTCGATGGAACCGTTTGGATGACCCAAGCTGAAATGTCGGAACTTTTCGCAGTCTCACGTTCAAGCATTAGCGAACATATAAAAGCCATCATTAACTCTGGCGAGCTACAGCGCAAAGAGGTTGTTCGGAAATTCCGAAAGGTACAAGGTCAAGGCGTACAGGGACGTTCCCTTGACCACTACAATCTCGACGCCGTTATGGCCGTGGGCTATCGAGTTCGGGGTCCGCGCGGCATACAATTCAGAGCATGGGCAACCCTGGTCCTCAAAGAGTACCTCGTCAAGGGCTTCGCCCTGAATGATGAGAAGTTGAAAGATCCACGTGGCAAGGACTATTTCTCCGAGCTGCTCGAACGGATTCGCGATATCCGCTCGTCCGAGGCTCGGCTCTATCTTGAGCTTCGCAATATCATCGCGCTGGCTGACGACTACGACAAGAAAGATCCACGAAATGTTCGGATCTTCGCGAACATTCAAGACCGCCTGCTCGCAGCAGTCACTGGACTCACGGCTGCGGAAATCATCTCTACGCGAAGTGACCCCCAAGCTGACAATATGGGATTGACGACCTGGAGAGGTAAGAAGGTCGGAAAGAGTGACGTACGCACAGCCAAGAACTACCTACATGACAACGAAATACGAGAACTCAATCTCCTCGTTTCAAGCTACTTGGAATACGCCCAGCTTCAGGCGGAACGAAGGCGCGTTATCCATGTCCAAGACTGGGTCGACCGCACCGCAGGTTTCATTTCCTTCAACGGATACGATGACCTTCTCGACCACGGACGTATTACACGTAAACGAGCGAACGAACTTGCCGACAAACGTTATGAACTTTTCAATGCAGGTCGAAAAGCCAAGGAACTCGACGAACTCGAGACGCAATACTTCGACGAACTCACCAAGACGCAACAAGTCCTGGAAGCCGATAGGGATCGGCTGACCCCAAGAAAGTAACTAGAAAAGCCCCTCCCCCGGCAAGTTTGGCGACGCGACGGGAGAGAGGCCCCAGACAGGTGAACTCTTACAACTTTCGAAAGAGCTCGCCCTGACAAGAAAGAAGTGTATCCCATGGCCTACGTTGTAGACCTCTGGACAAAGAAGAACCCCGATAAAAGCCCCGGCGCGCCGAAGAAGATTCCGAGTGCCCGGTGGGGCGTTGGCCGGCGCTGGCAGGTGCGCTGGCAAGAAGGCGGTGAGTGGGTCTCGGAGACGTTCGTGTCCCAGGACGCTGCCGAGTTGCACCGCTCGCGCGTCGAGGTGGGCCAGGACGAAGGGACGTGGATCTCCAAGGAGAAGAAAGCGATCACCTTCGGGGACCTATGGGAGCCTTGGTACGCCTCAAAGGCTGGCATTTCGGAGAAGACACGGCGTGACTATCTGTCGGTGTGGGAAACCCACGTACGGCCGACGTGGGGTGAGCAGGCGTGCGCTACGGTGCAGCGCTCGATGGTGACGTCATGGATTGCCACGTTGGTGAATACGAAGACCGTCAAGGAGGGCCGGGAGCCGCGGCCGCTCGGGGATGCGCAGAAGTACAAAGTCGGCGTGGTCATGCGTGGACTCATGGACTTGGCCAAGGAGCGCGGCGCAGTAGCGTCGAACCCTTTGGAGAAGGCCGTGGCCAAGAAGCCGGGAGCTTCGGAGCGCCGGTATCTCAAGGTTCACGAGGTGGACGCGCTCGTGGATGCGGCGCCGACGGATGCCGCGCGCCTGTTGCTGCGGGTGCTCGTCATGACGGGCCTGCGGCCAGGCGAGGCGAAGGCGTTGAAGGTCAAGGACCTGGACTACAACCGCGCGCGGCTGATGATTCGCCGTGACGTCGACGATTTAGGGCGCGTGGATGCGACCAAGACGCGCAAGCATCGTGACGTGCCCATTGGAGGCACATTGCTGCGCGAGCTCATGGCCAACGCCGAAGGTAAGTCACCTGAGTCATGGCTCGTTCCCGACGAGCGTGGCCACGTGTGGACTACCGCGCGCTGGAGGACTGTCTGGTTCAACATGCTCCAGTACACCGGCATCAAGGGCCTAGACACCTACGAGCTGCGGCACACCGCGGCCTCGTTGGCTATCGCGGCGGGTGCAGACGTGAAGACGGTTCAACTCATGCTTGGCCACGCCTCGGCCGCCATGACCCTGGATACCTACGCGCACCTGTGGGAGGAAGGCCTCGACGCGATTCCTGACGCTATCGAGTCAAAGATGGCCACGGAGCGAGAATCCAGAGCGATTAGCCAGCGAATGGCAGACGCCTCCGAAGCTGAGCGTCGACGTTCGATGTTCCGCATCGTGTAGCCCGGCGCGCAATAGGGTTATAGGGCAAACTACCTGAAAATTCCCCTATGCCCAGTTGCCACATAGCGTCCTAGCGCGCTATAATAATGGTACAACTTAAGAGAGGAGGTGATTGCGTTGAGCGAAATCGTCCAGATTATCGCCGCTGTTACAGCGTCGGTAGTCGCGATTAGCGCCGAAGCCCGGAAGTGGTACACCACCATCAAGGACTCCAAGGAGCGCAAGAAGTAAGACCCCGGGTTCGAAATGCGCTAATCATTCCGAACCCGGGGCTTACCCCCAACATTCTCCACGACAACGAAAGGAAAGGCAATGAGCCCCATTGAATCTGCCGCCGTCTACGTACTCGGCGCCATCGTGCTCTACGCACTTACTGGCTTTGGGTGGCTTCTGGCACTGGGCGGCGGTCTCGCACTGTCCGCTGTCGCGCGCCACGTCTACTCCGAGGAACACGCATGATCCCCATCATTACCGACCGCGAGACGGGCCGTGAGCTATGGAGGGTCAAAGAGTGCGCCGAACATTGTGGCATTAAGCCGTCAACCTGGACGACTTACTCAGCCCAGGGGCGCACACCTACACCTGTCGGTCACTTTGATAAGCGGACACCACTCTGGGATGCCGAAGCAGTCAAAGCCTGGCACACAGCCCGGCCTGGCTCGCCAGTTAAGAATCACAAGTAAAAACGCAAAGACCCCGCCGAGACGTCAGCAATCGGCGGGGTCTTTGCGTGTGCGGATGATGTTGAGTCCTGGCGTTGGCCACAAGCCTCATGGTCATGCGCAAACCGCTCTACCCATCTCGAGGAAAGGCCGGGCCTGAGGCCAACACCTGTGACTAACACTACGGGGTACCGTGACGTCCCGCGGTTGCGGTGACAGTAATCCGTTCACACGGTGATCACATTTCGTTCACACACAGAATGAACACGACTTAATGACCTGCAACAACCTGCAACACTTGGGGAAGACCCATAAACGCGAAGAAACCCCCAGGCTACCCGGTGTTTATACCGTTTAACCTGGGGGTTTAGGTGGTGCGCCCGGAGGGATTCGAACCCCCAACCTTCTGATCCGTAGTCAGATGCTCTATCCGTTGAGCTACGGGCGCAGTCCGTTGGTAAGCAGTGCGTGTGCTCTGCTGTGCAACGAGGAATAACTATACCTACGGTCTGAAAAACTAACAAATCAGCAGTTCACGACCATTTTTTCACCTTGAGTTTCGAGCTTCCACTTTACCCACTGTTCACCTAACCGGTAGGAGCCTTGAGCTTAAAACGCACTCTGTCCCCGGCACCGAGTCATCGCTTCGGCGCCAGGGACAGAACTACCAGAAACTAGACCGCCAGGCCGAAGATGGGCACAGCCAACAGATAGACGGTCAGGGTGATGAGGAAGATGCCCAGGATGTTGAGGCCCAGACCACCCTTGATCATCTCACCAATCTTGACGTAGCCGGAGCCGTACGCGATGGCGTTCGGCGGAGTAGCAACCGGGAGCATGAACGCACAGGTTGCAGCCAGCGCCACCGGGATGGTGAGCAGCAGAACGTTGATGTCACCCTCCGCAGTCAGGCCAACACCCACGGCAACACCGCCCATGATCGGGATGAAGGTCGCGGCGGTCGCAGTGTTGGAGGTGATCTCCGTCAGGAAGAGCACGAGAGCGGCCACTGCGGCAACGATGAGAACAGTTGGTAGGACACTGAGTCCCTTGGCCATCTCACCAATCCACAGGGACAGACCGGACTTGTTGAACATGGCCGACAGCGACAGGCCACCGCCGAAGAGAAGGAGCACGTCCCAGGGCATCTCGTTGGCGGTCTCCCAGTCTAGAAGGCGAATGCGGCGCTGGTTATCCGCAGGCAGGATGAACAGCAAGATGCCGGCCGCGATGCCCACGATGGCGTCATCGTAGTTCTCGAATTCCTTGAGCACGAGCGGCAGGGTCACCCACGCCGCCGCAGCGAACAAGAAGATAATGCCCGTCATGATCTGGGGACGGGTCCAGGGGCCGAGGGCCTTAATTTCATCGTCGATAAGCTCGCGACCGCCCGGAATTTCGGTCATCTCCGGCTTGAAGACGGTGATGAGCAAAAGCCATGCGATGATCAAGAAGATTGCAGCCAGCGGCACACCAACGGCCATCCAGCGACCAAAGCCCAGGGTCACGTCCCAGGTGTCTGCCATGTAAGCATTGAGGAAGGCATTCGGCGGAGTACCAATAAGGGTTCCCAGCGAACCGATAGATGCAGAGTATGCGATACCCAGCATGAGAGCGGTGGCGAACTTCTTCTGCTTATCCCAGCCGCCGACGGTCTCCGCGGTCAGCGCCAGCACCGAGGTGCCAATCGGCAGCATGACCACAGCGGTTGCGGTGTTAGACACCCACATGGACAAGAAGCCAGTAGCGAGCATGAAGCCCAAAATCAGGCGCTTCGGCGAGGTACCAATCAACTTCACCACATACAGCGCGAGGCGGCGGTGAAGGTTCCAACGCTGCAGGGACAGTGCGATGAGGAAGCCACCCATGAACAGGAAGATGGTCGCGGACGCATACGGCGCGCCGACTTCCTTGATGGCCCCTACGCCCGCCAGCGGGAAGATGACCAAGGGCAAGAGCGCGGTAGCGGCCAGCGGGATGGCCTCCGTCATCCACCACACGCCCATGAGAATGGTCACGGCCGCCACGGCACGCAGCGCACTCTGGGTGTATTCAACATCATCCTTGGCGCCGGGTGATTGCAACACCGTGTCGACGGCGTTACTAGGGAAGAGAAACCACACAAGTGCGGCGAGGACGAGTCCGACGATAAGGCCAATGGCCATGCGCCGCCATTCGCGTGTATCGACGCCGCGGTCGTCTTCACCCTCCGTGTGTGCGGTTGAGACGTGAGTTTGCGGGGTAGTCATCTGCCCCCTCCTTTTCCTGGTTAACCAGCCCCCATTCAGTTGAGAGAGTTACTGAAATCACTGAATGGGCCTACACGTTCAGGCTATCGAGACCACAGACAGCCAACAAACACTTTCGCCTCATTACCCCCACTAAGGCCACAGATTCACCCCTGTTAGCAAAATCTTTTGCAGATTAGCTGCAAAGAATGCTCACCAATGTGTGGGCAGTCCGCAGCCAATTCCCCTCCCCCAGATCCCCAGACCTCGATCCCGCAACCTGCAGGT
>NZ_KV814386.1:0-10365 GCF_001813925.1 Corynebacterium sp. HMSC072D12 | reverse complement strand
GGCGTCGCCAAGCGCTTGCCGACGCCCACCACCCACCAGGGGGTTGCGGGATCGAGGTCTGGGGGTTTGGCCCTGAATGCTGCTCAGCGCGCGCGAGCTGCTCGAATGCGCTAAAAGTAAGCCATGAACAACCTAGGCATCTTTCACTACATAGACACCCACATGGTCGATCTGCGCACGCTCACCAACGACGACCCCCGATGGGGAAAAATTCACGCAAGGAAATTCCATAAGCTCGCGTGGTGCTATGTCATTCCCCTGCACCGATGGCTGCACTTGAAACCCTGGGAGCGAGAAACCGCAGAGGTTTATGCCCATGCGCGTGCCGCACCGCGGGCAACTCTCCTGGGCAAAGCGGCTGCTCGCATCCATGGCATCCCTACGCTCACAACGCCGAGCGAGTATTTCGCGACAGTCCCCTCCAACTCCGTTCCCCAAAGGTCCAAGCGCCAATACTTCCGTTACAAGCAGACAAAGCTCAACAATCAAGTCACAGAAGTCCACGGGATCCGGGTTACGTCCCTGGCACGCACAGCGATCGACATCGCGCGTTTCGATGGCTTCGTCGAAGGTCTCGTCGCCGCAGACTACGTACGGTCACGCCGGGTATCAAAGGACACCCTCAACTGGGTTCTTGGCAACATGGGTCGCGTGAAAGGAGTCGCGGATGCCCGGCGGGCCGTGGAGCACAGCGTCAACAGCTCCGAATCTCCCTGGGAGTCTTATGCGCGGGCGCTTATTCTTGACGCGGGCCTTCCCGCGGTTCGCAGCCTGCGCGCCCAATACCGGGTCAATCAGTACTACGCCGACCTCGCGATTAATGGCTGGCTGCTCATTGAAATCGACGGCAATGTGAAATACGAGAACGAGCTGGAAGAGGTAATTCGAGCCGAACACCAACGCCAAAAGGCACTCCTCAACCAAGGCTTTGTCGTCTTACGCTTCTCACCCCAAGAATTGCGCGAAGCTCCAAAAGACTTTATCGCCACCATCGCGCGGCACTTAGCCGCAGGCCCGCGAAACTTCCGCTAGATCCCCAGACCTCGATCCCGCAACTCCCTGGTCGGCGGTTGGGCGTCGGCAAGCGCTTGGCGACGCCCACCTGCAGGTTGCGGGATCGAGGTCTGGGGGTTTGGCTCTACCAGATAGCGGCAAAGGCAACTGCCCCGAGGAGCATCGTCCCCAGCGCAACGGCGGCAAGCGCCGGAGCTCCGGGCAGGGCAGGTGATTCGGTCCGAGCCAGGATCTCGTCAACATGGCGAAGCTTGGCGGTGGCCAACCGCAGCACCACGGCCACCACTACCCCTACAATCAGGGCGGCCCATGGCGCAACGGAACGAACGACCAGCAAACCCGCGATGAGGCCGGCTAGACCCGTGCGCTGCCAGGCTAAGCGGGTGCGCTCGGGTTGGAGGCCGGGATCAAAAAGCTCGCTCACGCTAGCAGCTCGCCCACCAGAATCATCAGGCCGATGATGATCACCACACCAACAATCAACGCCAACGCTGGGCTAGCTGGGAGCGGACGCCCATGGCGCATCGCGCGCTCAGAGGCACCCCAGTGAAACCATGCCACTGCCGGCAGGATGATGGCCACGATCAGCATGATGACGGAAACGACGCGAGTCAGCGTGGTGTTCAGCGGCAGCTCGAAGGTCTCCAGAGCCACACCACCGGCGATAAAGGCTAAGGACGTGCGGATCCACGCCAAAAAGGTGCGCTCATTAGCCATGCTGAAGCGCGGGTCGGGTTCCTCCCCTGTTCCATACACCGAGCCCGGAAAACGTGCCTTCGTCATACGCGCCACTGTAGCGCCCCGCTCCTCGCTCCACAGTGCGAGGCACCCCAAGCACCGCGCTTAGGACTGCGAGAAGGCCTCAAGATCCGCTGGGCTACCGGCGACGACGATGAGGTCGCGGTGGGTGAGCTCGGTGCCGTCGACAAGCGGGCGCCACTGGCCAGGCCCCTCACAGCGTGAGATGAGCTGAACGTTGTGCTCTTCCCACACCTGGTGCAGGTTGAGCGGACGCTTGCTTATCGACGCCGGCGGGGTCATCGCCGTCACACCATAGTCGGTGGCGATCTCCGCAAAGTCCTCGAAGCGCCCGCCCAACAGGTGCGCCACGCGGCGGCCCGTATCGCGCTCTGGGCGGATCACGTGGTGCACTCCCAATTGGCGCAGGATACGGGCGTGCGCATCCGAATCTGCCTTGGCCCAGATATCGCCTACCCCCAGTTCCACCAAGTTCGAGGCGGTGAGGATGGAATCTTCCAAATCGGAGCCGATGGCCACGACCACGCGTTCCACTTCATCAACGCCCAGCTGGCGGAGGGCCTCGGCGTCGGTCGTATCCGCGGTCACGGCCTCGGTGAGGTACGCGGCGTGCTCGCGCACGTGCTTCTCCTCGGCATCGATGCCAAGAACCTCCACGCCATGCTCCATCAATTCACGGGCCAGGGAAGAACCGAACCGCCCCATGCCAATGACGACGACCGGCGGAATATTGATGGAAGACTTCTCACGCCGCAGGGCGCTGAACATGTTAGCCAATGAACGGCCTTTCTTCTGGGTAGCGGTAGCGCAGGCTAATAGTCCGGGCGGCCAGTGCCGCCACGAAGGTGGTGGGGCCTACGCGGCCAACGTACATGATGAGACACAGCATGAGCTGTGATGGTGCGGACAAACTTGCGGTAATACCCGTGGACAAACCCACGGTGGCGAAGGCGGACATGACTTCGAAAGTGACCTGGTCCGCGGTGAACTCGGGGTCCCAGATGCGCAGCGTTGCCACGCCTACAGCAACAACGATCATTCCGGCGGCGGTCAGCGCGAGGGCCTGGCGGAAGGTGGACAGCGGCAGGCGACGGTGCCCGATGGAGGTGTCTTCCCGGCCCAAGAATTCAGAGATCATCGCCGCGCCCAGAACGCATGCGGTCGTCACCTTGATGCCACCCGCCGTACCGGCGGAGCCGCCGCCGATGAACATCAGGATATCCGTGACCATCAGCGTCAACGGATGCGCTTCCCCGTAGTCAATGGCGTTGAAACCGGCCGTGCGGGGCGACGCACTCATGAAAAAAGCGTTAGTGAGCTTCTGTCCCAGCGGCATCCCGTGTAGTACCCCAGAGTTTTCTGCGAGGAAGAAAACAACGGTGCCGCTAAGCAACAAAAACGCTGTGGCACCCAGCGTCATCCGGGCGGTCATGGACATGCGGTGAATGCGTGGCGTGCCACCACGCCAGCGTGTTAGCCGTGCGCGGGCCCGTCGCACGAACTCCGCCAGCATGGGATAGCCCAAGCCACCCGTAATCAGGGCGCAGGCGAGGGGCAACAGGATCCAAGCATCGGCGGCAAAGGAAACGACGCTATCGGAATAGGTACTGAACCCGGCGTTGTTGAAGGCCGAAATAGCGTGGAAGATGCCTTCCCACACCGCGCGTCCTGGTGCTACTCCGTGTTCGGTGGCTAAACGCACGCCGATAAATACGGCAACGATGGCCTCGCAGATCAGAGTCATCACCAAGGTAAGCAGCAAGGCGCGGCGAATTCCGCCAGAGACCACGGCGCGGCCCTCCGCAGCACTAGTTCTGCGAGCTTTGAAGCTGATGCGTCCGGTCAGAAGCATGCCCGATAACGACGCCAAACTCATGATGCCGAGGCCGCCCAGCTGGATGAGCGTAATAATGACCACTTGGCCGAAGGGCGTCCAGTAAGTTCCGGTGTCCTCCACCACGAGACCCGTCAAAGAGACTGCCGAGGTAGCCGTAAAAAGTGCCGGCAAGAACGGAGTCCACTGTGGAACGTTGGCGGAAATCGGCAGCATAAGAAGCACCGTTCCCACGAGGATAAGCAGAATAAAGCCCGCGGCGGTGAGCCGAGCTGGGCCCAGGAAATGACCGCGTTTCACAGCGCTTCAGCTTACCGCTGGGTGCCGTTTCACGGGACCCCACTAACCTGTGAGTATCTCCAGAGTTTTATGTAAATAGCATCGGCTGCACCGTGCGGTAAGCACTACATCAGCTTGGTCTTTTCCAAGGTCTCCACCCAGCCATTGGTGAACTTCTCCAGCGGCTTGTGGAAGACCACGCCCAACACGAGCATCGGTACGGCAAAGAGCAAGAGGGCAAGCAGCGACAGCCAGAAGTCACCGTGGTAGGTTCCGGCGATGGCCGCGCGGAAGGCGCGGATGGTGTAGGTCGCTGGCAACCAGGGGCTAATGTTCTGGAACCACTCCGGAAGCACCGGCAATGGGTAAGCACCGCCCGAAGAAGAGACCTGGATGACCAGCATGAGCACCGCTAGCGCCTTGCCCGCGTTGGCAAACGACACCACAAAGGTGTAGCAAATCAGCATAAAGATGAGCGAGCTTATCCAGCCTGCCAGCAGCATGAGGATCGGGTGCGCGGGCTCGATGCCTACGAAGAAGATGAGGCCCAGGATGAGCATCGTCGACTGCACGAGGCCGACCGCCGCGAAAATACCGAAGCGCCCGAAGAAGCGCTGCATCGGCGAATACTTGTCCTTGTCCACAACGTCGGTGCGCACGCTCACTGCGGTCAGCAGCGCACCCACCCACAGCGCCAGGGCGGTGTACATGGGCGTCATGCCGGCGCCGAAGCTCTTGACCGGGTAGACCGCTTGCCTGTCGACGTCCACTGGGGCCGCAATCGCACGCGCCAAGGCGTCCGGATCTGAACCAATAAGGTCCGCGAGTTTCTTCAGATCCCCGGATTCCGCAGCGGAATCGATGTCCTTCTTTAGATCACCAAACTTGTTCGCCTTGTCCTGCAAGCCAGAGGCGAGCTTCTGTACCGCATCCCGGGCATCCGTCAAGGAAGAGGAATCAATGGTGACGGGAGTCTTCGCGGTATCCAGATCCGCGCTTACCTGGCCCAGGGAATTCTGCAGCGCGCGCAAGGATTCACGCAGACCGGAGGTGGAGATTCCCTCCACTGCCTTCTTGGCATCATCGAGGCTGGAGAGATCCGGCTTCGTAGGTTCGGGTGCGTTGGCGGCGGCCGTAAGGCGCGCGTGAAGGGCACGCTCGGCGTCGATAGCGTCCTCGATCCGGCTGAGCGCTTTCTCCTTATCCCCTACGGGAATCGGGAGGGCCTCAATGTGGCCATGCAGGTTCTGGTACTGCGCAATGGTGCCTTCTACCTGGCCGGCCAAGGTGTTGAGCGCGGCGACGCGGTCGGCGCGGGAGGCGGAGGCGTCGTCGTAAAGCGCATCAATGCGTTGGCGCACCACATCATAGCTGGCGCTGGTCGCATCGAGGGATTGTTGCAGCGCATCCGTCGAAACATTGAGTGAGGAGGACTGGACCTCCGGCAGCTCCAGGTCCGCCGAGTCCGCAATGCGCTGGGCGCTTTCCATGAGCGGAACCGCGGTATCCACAAGTCCAGCCAAGGAACGCGCGGTACGTGCCGCCATATCCAGCTGGGTCTGCACACCATCCGCGCGCGCCTGCATCCGGTCCAACACGGCCTTGGTATCGCCCTGGCTCAAGAAGTCGGAGAGTGAGGTAACCAGGTCGAAGGAAACATCGCCGACCGTCGTGGTGAAGGCCTCGGCCACCTGCGCCGACACGCCCTCTGCACCCTGACCTGTAATCTTCGGCGCCAGCGCATTCTTCTTTTCATTCATATAGAAGGACAAATCCGCAGGCTGGGAACCATCCGTGTAGAAGTTCATCATGTCGGTACTGAAATCTTCCGGAAGCACGATGGCTGCGTAATACTCACCGGACTTGGTACCTTCTATCGCCTCATCGGAGGTGGTCACAACCCAATCCAGCTGCTCGTTTGCACGTAGCTCATTGAGCACCTGGTCGCCGACGTTGATGGGCACCGGCAACAGATCGCTTTTGTAGCCGGTGTCCTTGCTGGCCACCGCCACCTTGAGCTGGCTGGTGTTATCGAAGGGATTCCAGCTGGCCAGAACGTTAAACCAGGTGAACAGCATCGGGATAACGACGAGGCCCACGAGCATCACCGCGCTCATCACGTTGCGGCATGCGGTGCGCATGTCATTTAGAAAAAGATCGAGTGTTCCACGCATTAGTTATCCCCCTCCGTGGACTCCGCGCCAATGCGCGCTGGATGTTTGATGTCATCCTCATCCAACGTCACCAGCTCTGCGGACTGCTTCAGGCTAATGCGCAGGTACTCCAGGGTGACCGCGGCGATAATGATGAGGAAGCACCATGCCGTCCAAATAGCCAGAAGCAGCGGCTTCTGGTCGGGCAAGAGACCCGAGACGACGATGAGGATCACCACTCCGATAACACCGGCGATGCCCACCAGCTTGAGCCAATAGCCCCAGTTGTGCGCGCGGCGGTCCAGATCCTTCTTCAGGCCACTGCGGCTATCCAGCGCCTGGATGACGTCCGCGATGCGGTAGCCGGAGCCCACAACCTGCACGTTTTCATAGTCAAAGAGCTCAGTGTCCCGCAGCTCGCGGTTGAAGATGACATTGAAGTGCGCCAACGCCTTACGCAGCAGCAGGCCGAAGACGAAGAACAGAATGAACATGAAGGCGAGCACGGCCATGTTCTTGAAATAGTGGTTCCCATAGAACCCACCGATGGTTTCGCGCATGGCATCGATGCCGTACGTGAATGGCAGTAGTGGGTAGATGGTGTGGAAGAAGTTGGGCAAAAGCTCAATCGGGTACAGGCCCGAAGCACCCGGAATCTGGATAATGACAAAGACCACGCAGAGGCCACGTCCCAGGTGTCCCAGGGATGAGGACAGTGCGTAAATAATGCTCAAGTAGGCCAGTCCCACGAGTATGCCTGTCAGGACGAAAGCCGGCGCATTCACGGTCTGCACGCCAATGAGCAGATCACCGACGGTCACCGTGATGGCCTGGATGATAACCATCAACGCCATGAGGAGGAAGCGGCCCAAGTAGGCCTGGCCCACTGTGACGCGGTCGAAGCCTTCCTTATCCACCTCGACCCGGAAGATCACCATGAGGACGAAGGCACCAATCCACAGGGAGAGGTTGGTAAACAGCGCCGCCATGGCGGAGCCGTAGCTGTCCACCGGGTACACGGTTTCGGTCTTCAGCTCGATGGGTTCGGCAAAGAACCTACCGATTTCTTCCGCATCCAGCCCGGTGACATCTTGAACGACCTTGGAGTTCATTGCGGCTCGCAGCGAGCCCACATCACCCTGCATCGCGCGCAAACTGTCCTGCAGGGCAAGGAGGTTGGCATCGAAATCGGACAAGGTGTCCTTCGTGGCACGCAGCTGCTGGGCCACACCATCTAGGAGACCGTCTGCCTCCTGCATGGTGCCCTTCTGGGCTTCCAGGGTGGAGCTCAAAGCGCTCGCCATGGAGCTCAGGTTGCTCATGGCACGGTTGATTTCGGGCACGGCGGACGTCACGGTATCGCGCAGCGTCTGCGAGGTGGCCTTGGTATCGGCCGCCGCCTGATTAATGGCCTCCGCGCTAGCCTGCACGTTATCCGCCGCGGCCTGCGTATCCTTGCTCAGCGCACTGAGGTTTCCCACCAACTGGCGGTTGGATTCATTACCCTCATCAAGGCGCTGGATGGCGTCATCAATTTCCTTAGCCACCTGCGGTGAGAGTGTTGCGGAATCGCGCAGGGCTTTAAGCTGCGCAATCGATTCTGCGCTCGCATCAATGGCGGTATTAGCCCGCTGCGTGGCGTAATCGAAGCGGTCACCGGCCTGGTTCAGGCCAGCGGTGACATCAGCGATGGATTCCTGCGCCTGGGCGGTGCCGTCCGCCACCGCAGTCGCACCGTTGACGAAGGCGCCGGTGGTCTGGTCGGTGAAGTCCCCAATACCACCTTGGGCCTCCTCGACCAGGGAGGAGACCTCGGCGAGGGCGGTTTGGGCGTCGCCCAGCGCAGCACTCACATTGGCCACCGTAGACTTAGCTCCCAACGTGGAGTCAGCAGCGGCGTCAAGCTTTCCCTGGATCCGCGCGAGGTTCTCGCGGTTGCCGTCAATCTCCTGCGCGGTCTCCCCGAATGCGGAGCTGGTGTTGTTCATCGCGCGCGTGACTTTTCGCTCAAAGTCGGTACCGGTGTCCTTGACGTTCTCCGCAGCGACGGTGGCCACCTGCTCCTTAAAGGCCGCCGTGATCTGCTTGTCCAGACCATTGGCACCGGTATCCGTGATCTTGACGGCGATGGCGTTGTTCTTCTCGTTGACGCGGTAGACCAGCTGCGGCTGCGTGAACTTCCCGTCGAGCATGCTCACGAGGTTCTCACTGAAGTCCTCCGGAATCGTCACCGAGGCATACACGTCTCCCTCTAAAAGGGCTTTCTCGGCTTCGTCGCGCTCAAGGAATTGCCAGCCTATCTGGTCATTCTTTTTCAGTTTCTCAATGACCTCGCTGCCGACATCAATGTCCCCAGTGAGCTCATTGTTAGCACCCTTGTCCTCGTTGACCACGGCCACCTTAATGTTGTTGGTATGGCCATAAGGGTCACGAAAAGCCGCGATGTTCACCCATGAATACAACGCGGGGGTGATGATGAGTCCGATGAGGATGATCCACGCCCTGGGGACGCGGCCAAGCCTGGCTACATCTCTGATAAAAATCTTCCAACTTTGGCGCACTGAAGGCAGTGTACCCGTTGAAGCTTCGAGTCTCTAACCTGCCGAAACCCATAACGTAATTTCCATGATTAACAATTAAAGGTTGATATGGTTTGCTAAAACAAAACCCTTGCCCACACCCCGCCAACTTGTATTGATAAACAAATTTTTCTAGCACTTTCACTACCCACTACAATCGGCGGCCATGATTGAAGTCGCAGCCGTCGTCATCCGCAACCCGCAAGGCCACGTGCTTACCGTGCGCAAGAAGTCCTCCAGCAAATACCAGCTGCCCGGCGGCAAGCCTGAGGCGGGCGAAGCGCTTGTCGACGCCGCCCTGCGCGAAGTCGCCGAAGAAGTAGGCCTCACCCTCGACGCCGAGAGCCTCAACGAACTCGGCACCTTCGACGCTCCCGCCGCCAACGAACCGGGCGAGGTCGTCGTCGGCACCATCTTCACCTGCACCCGCACGGTCACCGCCGACGAACCCCATGCGGCCGCCGAAATCGGCGACACCGCCTGGGTCAACCCAGCGGCCCCCGACCGCGAGCTTGCGCACCTGTTGCGTGACCGCGTCTTCCCCGCGCTGACCTAGTTGCAATCACCAACACTCTGACGCCATTGACCCTGAAACTGTCAAGCGCTACTCTTTGAACATGTTCACTGAACACGTTCACTCATCACGCTCGGCCGCCAAAGCTGGCACCGACAGCAAGGTCCTAGCCACCGCCTATGACCTCTTCCTCACTCAGGGCTACGCCACCACCAGCATCCGGACTATCGCATCCGAAGCTGGCGTCAGCGTGGGAACCGTCATGGGAGTCGGCGACAAACAAACGCTGCTCATCCACACCATTGGCCAACGCATTTCAGAACTCCACGACGACATCCGGGGACAATCCGATAGCCTCCTCGACGTCCTCGAACCATTCCTGCAGATGTTCACCGGCCACGATGAACTCTCCCGCGCGTTCGGCGCGGCGCTCATCCAACAAGGCAACCAAGGTAAGGCACTCACCGCGCTCAAAGCGCTCCTAACCGATGAAATCGCCCTGCGCCTTGGCTCCAGACTCAACAGCGACGATGCGGCCGAGTACTCCAACCTGCTGTACAACGTCTACCTCGGCTTACTCATTGGCTGGGCCGCCGGAATCTACGACACCGAGCACCTCACATCCCAAGCCGCCTCATCGATCGAACGCCTCAACACCGCATTCGGAGTAACCCAATGATCCTAGAATCCTCCCCCGCTTGGCCCTCCCTACTACTAGCAGCCATTCTGCTTGGCGACGCCGCCCTCTCCCTCAAACCAGTCCCCTTCATCGAAGCCTGCCTCAGCGGCGTCAAACTCCCCAAGGACTGGTGGTGGGCGCTCATTGTCATCAAGTGCCTCGCCGCCGCAGGACTCATTGCCGGCCTCTGGTTCCCCGGCGTAGGAATCGCAGCCATGGTTGGCGTCATCGCCTATTTCTGCGCGGCCGCAGCAGCCCATGCCCACGCCCACTTCCTCGGTAGCGCATTCTGGATTAACTGCTTAGGCATGCTCGCGCTCTCAATCGGCGTGCTCACCCTGACGCTCGCACTGAATTAAGACACCAGTCAACCTTTCACGGCTTCCTGAAGGCAGATACATCATTTCACCTCTTGATTGATGACTTGATGCTTTCTACCCTAAAGGTATGTGTACCACGATAAACCTCCCCCCGAAACTCCTTGAAGAAACGAAGGTCCAAGCCAAAGCCAACAATGTCACTTTTGGGGTTGCCCCCAAATCGTGGACACGTAG